>CAZIQU010000019.1:0-1925 GCA_964541445.1 uncultured Lachnospiraceae bacterium
TTTTCTCGGCGTCAACCGGGAGACCGGCGGCATCAAGGCCAACAATGAATGGGTGCATACCACCAACTGGGATCTGGTCGTGTTTGACGAGTACCATTTCGGCGCGTGGAAAGAGAACGCCCAAAAGCTGTTTGAGCAGGACGACGATGCCTATGACGAAGATCTGAGCAACTACGACCGGGGCAATGCTTACGACGAAACATGGCTGCCGATTACGACGACCTACTATCTCTATCTCTCCGGCACACCCTTCCGCGCGCTCAACTCCGGCGAGTTTATTGAGGAACAGATTTATAACTGGACCTATTCTGACGAGCAGCGCGCCAAGGAAAACTGGGTAGGCGACAACAACCCCTATGCGGCGCTGCCGCGTATGGTCATGCTGACCTATAAAATTCCGGACAGCATCCGCCGCATTGCCGGACAGGGCGAATTTGACGAGTTCGACCTGAATGTGTTCTTCTCGGCAGAGGGCAAGGGGAAGGACGCGCACTTTGTATATGAGGACTATGTGCAAAAATGGCTCAACCTTATCCGCGGCTCCTATCTGGAAACCTCGGTAGACGAGCTGAAGCTGGGCGCAGAAAAGCCGCCCATGCCGTATTCTGACACACGGCTCTTAAATGTGCTTTCGCACACGCTTTGGTTTATGCCGAATGTGGCGTCCTGTCACGCAATGGCGAATCTGCTGAAACAAAAGCAAAACGCTTTTTACAACGATTATCAAATCAATGTCTGTGCCGGCTCCGGCGCGGGCATCGGCGTTGCTGCGCTGGCGCCTGTGCAAAAATCGATGGGCGATCCGCTGAGCTCCAAGACGATCACGCTCTCCTGCGGCAAGCTGACTACCGGTGTCACCATTAAACCTTGGACAGGCATCTTTATGCTGCGCAATCTCACCAGCCCGGAAACCTATTTTCAGGCAGCCTTTCGTGTGCAAAGCCCGTGGGAAGTGCGCAAAGAAGACAGCACAAAAGAGATTATTAAAAAGGAGTGCTACGTTTTCGACTTTGCGCTGGATCGCGCTCTCAGGCAGATCGCGGATTACAGCTGCCGCCTGAATGTGGCCGAAAGCAACCCGGAAAAGAAGGTCGGTGAATTCATCAATTTTCTGCCGGTGCTCGCTTATGACGGCAGCGCCATGCGGCAGGTCAATGCCGGCGAAATTCTCGATATTGCCATGGCCGGAACCTCCGCCACGCTGCTCGCCAAGCGCTGGGAATCTGCGCTGCTGGTCAATGTGGACAACGAAACGCTCTCCCGCCTGCTTGCCAACGACGAGGCCATGGCTGCGCTCATGCGCATTGAAGGCTTCCGCAGCCTGAATGAGGATATTCAGACAATTATCAATAAGTCGGAGGCGGTGAAAAAGGCCAAGCGTGACAGCGAAAATCTCACCCCGAAAGAAAAGAAAGAGCTGAGCGAGGAAGAAAAAGAGTATAAGTCCAAACGCAAGATGATTCAGGAAAAGCTGATCAAGTTTGCCACTCGCGTGCCGGTATTTATGTATCTGACCGATTACAGAGAATACAGCCTGAAGGATGTCATTACACAGCTGGAGCCGGAGCTTTTCAAAAAGGTCACCGGTTTGGATGTGAAAGATTTTGAACTGCTGGTCAGCCTGAATGTATTTAACGAGGCGCTGATGAATGACGCCGTTTACAAATTCAAGCGCTATGAGGACGCGAGCCTCTCCTATACCGGCATCGATAAGCACACGGGTGAAAAGGTCGGCTTGTTCAGCACGGTGCTCAGTCGTGAGGATTATGAGGCAATGTCGGGGCAGCTATCCTCCTCTATGATTGCGGAAGCCCCCAAAGCGGATGATATACCGGACAAACCGTTTGCCGCTGTCGCCGATGAAACCGATGATGATGACGAAGAGGAAGAAGTGATTTCACCGCCCGCGCAGCAAGAGCAAACCG
>CAZIQU010000019.1:1935-4925 GCA_964541445.1 uncultured Lachnospiraceae bacterium
TCGTAACAAAACAGGCAGCCTCTGTTTACCGTCCGAATTATGCGCCGCCTGTGCCGGCTGTGCCCGTGAAGCAGGAGGCACCGAAGGCGGTGGATGTCTCCGGTGTGAAAATTGGCTCATCTGTAACGCATAAAGCTTTCGGAAAAGGCGAGGTAACGGAAATATCCAAAGGGATAATAGCAGTTTCCTTCAGCGGTGAAATAAAAAAATTCCAGTTTCCGGGAGCATTTCAGCAGGGATTTTTAAAGCTGTAAACAAACAAAGTATAAAATGTTTATACATTATCGGCTGCATTTAATCATGATATAGGAGGCTCCACCAGTGAGGAAAAATATGGTATTTACAGTGATCGTAATACTTACAGCGGTAATATTTACGGCGGCCGGCTGCAGGCGCGACAGCATCGACGGCGGCAGGCACGACAACAGCGACGCATCGGCGCCGAAGGTCATCGAATCGCAGGACATCGTGAGCTTCAGCTGTGAATTTTCAACCGATAACGTCAGCGGCTGTAACGGGCCCCTCGAATACTGCCGTTTCACTATGGATAAGCAGGAAGGCGGCGTATCGTGTACAGCCTCCGGCCGCGCCGACGGGCAGAGCTTCAGTGTTGAATTCACTGCCGCGGCTGACGCGCTCAGCGAGCTGCAGGCGATCATCAACGAAGCAGAGGTAGCCGAGTCGAACGGCATTTGTGCCAAAACCGACGGTCTGCCGGAAGGCTGCGGCGGCGAGCTTAAGGCGGAGTACGCCTCCGGCGAATATATCAGTATTTCCGATAACGCGAATTTATGGTTCGGCGATGCGGTGGTGCCGCTTTGTGAGCTTTTTTCAAGGCTGGCGGCGGAGGCAGGCTGCCCGCTGACCGCAGAAAGCGGGCAAACGCGCGAACTCACCTGTTTTCGTTGCAGCAATGACGGCACATATTCCGAAGATATTTATGTGTATGAGGTAACGGCGGCGGAGGGCGGCGCGCGGCTGTATGCCGAACTGGACGGCGGAAGTACGGTCACCGACGTTTTTATTGATGACGATACGGTAATGAATGATCTTGCCGCAATTGTGAATAAGCACGCACTCGCCGATTGGGACGGCTTCGATGAAGAAAATAATGATGTTTTGGACGGAAGCAGCTTCAGCCTGGAAGTAACCTTCGCTGACGGCGGCAGTATAGAAGCCCGCGGCGACAACGTGTACCCGGAGGGCTACAATGTCGCCAAGGCCGATATATGCGCGTTTTTCACGGAGCTGATAACGCGAGCAACGCAATAGGGCTTGCGGGCTGAACTCATTCTTCGGCGGGCCATTAAAAATGCCCCGCCTGTTCATTCGTTCGCCCGCTGCGCTTCGCGAAAAGACAGGATAAGTCTTTTCGCGAGAAAGGTCTTGGTTTTTTCTCAGCAGAAATGCGGCTCTTCATTTCGGCTGAAGAGGAGCAATGGCGATACGAGTCAACAATGCCTCCCGCAGGGAGGCATTCAACGAGTTGAGCCAATTGCGACGAGCAAATATTGTTATATGAATAAAAAGACGCGAAAAGCGCAAAACTACACTAAATTTTATAAACGAGGTGTTTGAATGAAGCTTAATAAAAAAGAGACCATGCTGATGAACGATCTGAAAAAATCCGAGGAGTTGTGCATTGAGAAGTATGCCCGCAACGCTGCTCAGGCCAAGGACAAACAACTCAAGAGCCTGTTTGACGCTATCGGCGCGGAAGAACGCCAGCATCGCGATACGTTGGAAACGCTGCTTGCCGGCGGTGCCCCCGATATGAACGGCGGCAGCCCCGACGATAAAAACGTAAAAGTACCGCGCAAGGTTTGTTATTGCGATGATTGCAACGAGAATGCCAAAGCGCACGACGCCTATTTGTGCGGCGACACCCTCTCTGCCGAAAAGCATGTATCCGGCGAGTACGATACCGATATTTTCGAGTTTACCGATAAGAATGTACGCGATATTCTCAACCATATCCAAAAGGAAGAACAGGAGCACGGCAGACAGATATACGATTATATGGCGGCCAATAACATGTACGAATAAAATGACGGAAGTGCCCGGGTCGGGCTTGCGGGCAGAACTCATTTTTCGGCGGCGCATTAAAAATGCCCCGCCTGTTCATTCGTTCGCCCGCTGCGCTTCGCGAAAAGACAAGGGAATTTCTTCATTTTCTTTGCGGGAAGAAAATGAAGCAAAAGAAACCGCCCGCCGCGCGCGGCGGTATCGCGCATCCCGCGGTGCATATACTTAATACCACAATCATCCGGGTCGGCGCTTCCTCTTTTGTATATCATGGTAGCTTGCTCTTAAATATTAGGCGCCGCTGGTAGGTCAAAGGCTATACATCTATTGAATTTTGAGTGCAAAAAAGAGAACTGTCCTCTTGAAATTTCTAACCTGGTCCGTTTGCCATCAAACGGACCAGGTTAGGCGGTGGAGTCCGAAGCTGTGCTTCGGCTAACGACACCCATGCAAGGAGCGCCCAAGAGCAAAGCGATTGGCTGCGCTCTACTGCGGCGGTGGAGTCCGAAGCTGTGCTTTGGCTTGCGACGCTATTCCGTGATGAAATAGCGGGTTTTTTCATCTTCCGTCAGTTCGCGTCCCCGCAGCTGTTCACGGGCCGAATCCATCAGTTTTTCAAGGCTTAAAACTTTAAGCACGGAAGGCATGCCGTTATTCATACTGGTGCTGTAAAGTATGGCGCTGCCGTCGTCCGCGGCGGCATACACATACAGCGAATAGTCATCCGGGCAGATGCGTGCCAGCGTTGTGCCGGTATATATGTCGCGAAGCACATTGCAGCCGTCGACCACATCTACACACGCGGCAGTATCACCGAACGGGAAAATCGTGTCAGCGGTGCCCAAAATAGCGCCGCCGGTGTAAACGCCGATGCTGTTCAGACCCGAATCCGCCAGCCATACGACGTCCGCTGTCAGCCAGGCGCGGTCGTCGTCCGCATAGTGTGTGACGCTGTCTTTGCCGAT
>CAZIQU010000019.1:4935-12228 GCA_964541445.1 uncultured Lachnospiraceae bacterium
GCGGCGACGCTGCCGTCGGCGCTTTTAAATACGGTGATTTCTGTATCATTATAAATAAGGATATATTTGCCGTCAGCGGAAATCTCACATTCGCTGCTGCCGTCGTCATCGCTTATCAGCGTATATGACGCGAGCTTTTCGCCGTCGGAAGCGCGTCTTACTTCGAAATAACTTGTATATAGGTATTTATTCGTACCGTCCGCATCGGCAGCTTTGTTAGTATAGTCAAATTTCATCAGCAGCTCTTCGCCGCCGGGCAGCCAGTAGGTATGCAGATCTATTACCTTATAATCATCGTAGGTATATGAGGCTACCGATTCCGGTCCGTACCAGGCCGGTTTTTTTATTTCCTCGTAGCCGAAATGCCACAGCTCTTCAAATGTGGCTGTATCGTAAACAAATACGCATTCGCCGTAATCCAACGCATAATTCGTCGTTTTAAAATATTTGCCGTCGTCGCTGAATATCGGCGTCTCACACTCAAAGCTGCTTTCTTCGTGATAATTGCCGTTTTTATCATTGTAATAGTAGCGGTATGCCGGGATGAGGCTCGTTATTTCACTGCCGTCGGCGGCGCTGCAGACGATAAAACGAAAGTCGTCGCCGCCCTCAGAGCCGGAAGAATATATCAGATACCGTGAATCGGGTGAAAATGCCAAGGCGCCGCGATAGGTGGAATAACTGAAGGTGGAATTTTCGGCGCCCCAGAGCACGCTGCCGTCGTCGGTGGAATATACGGAGATACAGCCTTGAACCATCATGGCCGCCATGCTGCCGTCGGGGCTGAAAGCAGCAACGTTGCAGTCCACGCCGGAGGTAAAGCCGCCCAGACGCAGCACCGAGGAGGCTGAGTCGTTACCGGTTGTGGCCAGCTCATAAACATCAATGAAAGTATCACCGATCAGATAGATACGCATATCGGTGGCATCGAGATTTCGGCTGGAGGCATATATGGCTTCCGATATATCGCCGCCGGCTTCGAGCATATATTTTATTTCGCCGGTCTCAGCGCTGAATATGCGCGCCGCGCTGTCGCTGCAGGCACATAGAATGAGGCTGCCGTCGGTATTCCAGTGTATGCTGTTTATATTTACCGCGCCGCTTTGCAGCTTGAACAGATATTGCTGCTTAGCGTAATCAAAGATATATACCACGCCGCCGCTGCTCAGCACAGCTATGCGGTCGGAGCCGTCATTGGTAAAACGAGCCACTGCGGCCATTGAACCGTCAAGCATCTCGGGTGTTATTTCCCAGGCAATATCCCCGGAAGCGGCGTTGATGATATAAACATGGCCGCCCGTCGTGTTTTCCCTCTTTTCCACCGCGCATACAGCGGTATTGTCGGACGAGGTATCGACAAAGCATATATCGGCGGTGATATTGAAAGCGCGCAGTTTTTTGAGATATGCATCATAAATGTAAACGGTAGAGGCGTCTTTTTCGGCGGCGTAACAGCCGAATATAAAATCGTTTTTGCCTATGTTGCCGTTGGTGCCGCTGCGCATTTCGCAGACACTTTGTATAGAGCTTACACCCTCTATCGTCACCATACTGTCGGTATTTTTCGGCAGCGAAAGACTGCCGCTGCTGTAATTGCCGCCACGGAAAAACATATTGGCGTTTTCGGTATAGTATATGTTCCACTGCCAGCCTTCGTACATGGCCCAGTCGCCGTCGGGAAGGGCGCAGGTGCGTATATCGGTCTTGCTGTTGTAGCAGCGCATCTCGTTTTTGAAAAAAAGCACGGGGATAAGACCGCCGGCGAAATAACAGTTGTATGGTGTGCCTTCGATGATCGTGCGATCCTCCTCGCTTGACGGATATATACGTTCGCCGCTGACGGTACTGAAGGTGGCTATGAAATTATCAATCCGCGGTGAAAAAATACGGAACCAGCCGCTTGTTGAATTGGTGCTGTAAATTTTGAAGTTGACATCAACGTCAAATGCAGTGACCTGCTGATAGCCGGAGGTACTGCCATGAGCTATGTCCGCGCTTCGGAGGGAGGCCTCGGCCTCTGTGACCAGCGGTCGGTCTGGGTTGGCGGGGTCCTCAGGCAGAGCTTCCAGCGCCAAAAGCATGGCCAGCATTCTGTCGCCGTCTTTCAGCACCTTCTGCGAGGCATCGGCCAGATAGAGCGATTGACTTTCCAGCGCGGCATTGCGCTGCGCCGCGATCATTTTGTTTTTATAGATTGCGTAGACGGAAAAAGCCGACAGCAGCACAAGAGCGGCCGCGGCGGCTGCCAGTGTGAGCTTCAAACGGCGTTCTTTGGCGCGCTGTTTTAACGTATCGTAATCGACCCCCAGCATCGGCGCCAGCAGGCGCAGCTTTTCATGCCCGAGTTTTTTGAGCCTTTCGGCGTCGCTTTCGCCGCGCACATCGGCGGCCAGCGGCTCACGTTCTTTTTTGACGCCGTCCTCTATGTAAAAACGCAGCGGCTCAGGGAAGCTCTCGTAAGGCTCGCCCTCGACGAGCAGCGCCAGTATTCTGTCGGCGCGACCGAGTGAGATAAATGTATTTATTTCCTCAAGACACCATTTTGAGAGCGGCAGACGCGGCGAGCAAATAACTATCAGCCATTTGCTTTCGGTCAGCGCTCTGCGGATATCGGCGCCGAGATCGCTTGAAAGCGGCAGCTCTTCCTCATCGCGAAAGACACGTCCCATTTTCGTCCTGCCCGTGGTTTTTCGGACAGAGGCCGGAATATGAAAGTTTTCGATGGCGGTGTGTAATTTTTTGGCGATGATATTATCCGGCGCAAGGTGGCGGTAGCTTATAAAGGCTTCGTACTTAAATTCTTCACTTTCAGCAGTTTCAAGAGCTACATTTTCTTCCATATACGGCTCCTCAAAACAATTTTGCATAAAAATCTACTACTGAATTTTATAAAAAAAAAGCGAAAAAAGCAAGAAAAACAGCAGCGGCGCGCGACTCTTTAATTTAAGCGGAATAATACGGCAAAAATAAGCCCTCGCCGCGGCGGAGAGCTGACCCGTTCAATCGAAACGATATGCCCGGGTCAGAAAAGCAAATGTATAATTTTCAGGTATTTGCCACGCTATACTATTGCCGACAGCTTTACCGCTTTTAACCCTTCGCTGCGACTGTGGTAATAAAGTGTGCCTTTTTGCGAATAGGCAAAGCGCACCGCCGCCTCCTGCTCGGGATAAAGCCTGATTATCAACACCCGGTCAAAAGCGACATAAGCGACGAAATCTATAAAATTTTCTTTGGTCATTGCGTGATCAAAGGTGATATAAAGCTCATTATCGCATATTTCGGCGTGCGGCGCCTTGCCCGCCTCCGGCTCGGTCGGCTCCAGCGCCGCCAGGCGTTGGCCGCAGCAATAAATTTCTGCGGCGCTGATCGAGGTAATGACATTGCCGCACCCGGCGCAGATATAAAATTTTATGTTTCTCATGTTTCCTCCGTCACTGACATTTATTTCCTGCTCGCCTTCCAACAGCGCTTCCACGCTGCTGCTGAGTAATGACGCCAGATCGTTGAGCAGTGAAATATCGGGGCAGCCCATGCCCCTCTCCCATTTGGATACCGCTTTGTCGCTGACCCCCAGTTGCTCGGCCAGCGCCAGCTGTGTCATGTTTTTTTCGCACCGCAGCTTTTTTATCAGCAGTCCGGTCTTTATACAGTCCATCTTGTCCTCCGTTATGATATATACAGGATAACGCAGCCGGTCGGAAAAAACAATAAACGTTTCGTTTACCCCAAAAATAGGAGCTGTTATCAACTCTGCCGAACATATCTGACATATCTGCCCGGGTCAGGGGCATCGAAAAAGACAAGAAGGGAATTTTTATCGCAAAAGAGTAAAAGATACATGAACAAAGTGCCCGGGTCAGGAAGTATGCGCGTCCTGACCCGGGCAGAATGGTATGCCTGTTTTTTATCTTAAGGTTTCGGCCCGCTTTCAACCCGGCTGAGATGCGGCCAATACAAAACGGCGGGTAGGGTACAGCCGCCGAATCGGGCAAGCTGCGCCGTCGTGTCAGTCGAAGACGTCTTCCTTGATGTTGGAATACATCACGACATATGTTTCGGTGTTGCCGAAGATCTGTATCTTTTCCAAAAGCTTTGCCAGATGACCCGTGTCGTGTACAAAGGCTTTGACGATCAGCGAATGCTGTCCGGTAACATAATAAAATTCCGATATTTCCGGGGAATCGGAGGCGAAATCTTTGAATTCACCGTAACGGCTGGCCGGAATGTCGAGATTGATAAATACGGAAACATGCTGGCTGAGCTTAGTGCGGTCTACCGTGGCCCGGTAACCGGTAATAACGCCGCTTTGCTCCAGATGCTTCACTCTTTCCGCTACCGCCGGAGCCGAAAGCTTCAGCGTTGCGGCCAGATCTTTCATCGTGATGCGGCCGTCGTTACATAGAATATTGATGATCTTTTTGTCGATAACGTCCATAAACGCGCTTACCTCCGCTGCTTTATGCCACGATTATATACCAATCCGCAGATTTTTGCACTGTTTTCTTAATAAAATTAGCCGCGCGAGGTGTTTTTTAACATTTTATTCAGAAACTGCCCCGTATAGCTTTTTTTGCATGAGGCTATCTTCTCCGGAGTTCCAACGGCAATAATCTTACCGCCGGCGTCTCCGCCTTCGGGGCCGAGGTCGATGATATGGTCGGCGCATTTTATGACATCAAGATTGTGCTCGATCACGATCACCGTATTGCCGGCGTCACGCAGGCGCAGCAGAACATCGAGAAGCTTTTGTATATCGGCGGAATGCAGCCCGGTAGTAGGCTCGTCAAGAATGTACACCGTACGTCCCGTGGCGCGCCGTGAAAGCTCAGCGGCCAGTTTTATCCGCTGTGCCTCACCGCCGGAAAGCTCGGTGGAAGGCTGCCCCAATTTGATGTAACCGAGCCCGACATCGTAGAGCGTACGAACCTTTTCGAAAATACGCGGCTGGTTGGCGAAAAACTCCATAGCTTCGTCTACGCTCATATTCAGCACTTCGGAGATATTTTTGCCCTTAAATTTTACCTGCAGTGTCTCGCTGTTGTAGCGTGTGCCCTTGCATACCTCGCACGGCACATAAACATCGGGCAGAAAATGCATTTCTATTTTTATTATTCCGTCGCCGCTGCACGACTCACATCTGCCGCCTTTAACATTAAATGAAAACCGCCCTTTATTATAGCCGCGCATTTTCGCCTCATTCGTCGCCGCGAATACATTGCGGATAAGATCAAACATGCCGGTATAGGTGGCCGGATTTGAGCGCGGCGTTCGGCCGATGGGGGATTGGTCAATGTCGATAACCTTATCGATAAGCTCTATCCCTTCTATTTCGCGATGTTTGCCCGGTTTGGCGTAGCTGCCGTAGAGCTTCTGCGAAAGCGCTTTGTACAGTATCTCATTGACGAGACTGCTTTTGCCGCTGCCGCTGACACCGGTAACGCAGGTGAACAGCCCGATGGGAAAGGATACGTCGATATTTTTGAGGTTGTTTTCGGCCGCGCCGCGAACGGTTATACAGCCGTTTTGCGGCTGAACACGCTCGGCGGGCACCTCTATCTTAAGTTCACCGGTAAGATACTTGGCGGTGACCGAATCGGCACACTTCATAACCTCGTCGATCGTTCCCTGCGCCACTACCTGTCCGCCGTATATGCCGGCGCCGGGCCCTATATCGACGATATAGTCAGCGGCGCGCATGGTATCCTCGTCATGCTCGACGACGATGAGGGTGTTGCCGAGGTCGGTAAGCTCGCGCAGTGTTTTCAGCAGCATGGCGTTGTCGCGCTGGTGCAGCCCGATGCTTGGCTCGTCAAGAACATAGAGCACCCCGGTGAGCTTGCTGCCTATTTGTGTGGCCAGCCTGATGCGCTGGCTCTCGCCGCCGGAAAGGGAGGCGGCACTGCGGCTCAGGCTGAGGTAGCTCAGCCCGACATCACGCAAAAAGCCGAGACGGCTCTTTATCTCGCTTAAAAGCAGACCGCAAACTGTCTCCTCGTGTTCGCTGAGCTTAAGCCCGTCCAGAAAAGCGAGACATTCGCTCACCGACATTTCGGTGAGGGCGATGATGTTGCGGCCGCCTACGGTCACCGCCAGACTGTTGGGGTTGAGCCTTTCGCCATGGCAGACCGCGCATGGCACATCGGACATATATCTTTCTATGCGCTCACGCATCATATTAGAACCGGTCTCGCGATAGCGCCGCTCCATATTGCGAACCACGCCCTCAAATACCACATCGGATTCGCGGTGCCCGGTAAAATAGCTGTTGAAGGATATGTGGATCACCTTATCGTCGCCGTAGTAAAGAGCCTGCAAAAACTTTTTCGGCGCTTTATTCAGCGGCGCATCGGGGCTGAAGCCGTAGTTCTCGGCCACCTCACGGATGATGGAAAAGTAATAGCCATCCTCGTCGGTGCCGTAAAACGTGAGCGCGCCCTGATTGAGGCTGAGGTTCTTATCGGGTATGAGCAGATCGACATCGATATGGCGATGATAACCGATGCCGTTGCACTCAGGGCACATGCCGAACGGAGAGTTGAAGGAGAAGTCGCGCGGCTCGGGTTTTGTCATTGAAACGCCGCAGTCGGGACAGGCGTAGCTTTCGCTGTAAAGACGTTCCTCCGTATCGCTTTTGTATGATACCAGTCCGCCGGTCAGTTTGAGGGCTGTTTCGACCGAATCGTTCAGGCGTGATGTGAAATCACCGCTGCGTTTGAGCCTGTCCACAACGATACTGATATGATGTTTTTTGTTTTTGTCAAGCGCCGGAGCTTCCGTAAGCTCGATGAGCTCACCGTCGGCATAAGCCCGTACGAAGCCCTCGCGGGCCATCTCCTCAAAAAGTTTTTTGAATGTACCTTTTTCGCCGCGGACTACCGGTGCCAGTATCTGAAAGCGTTCGTCCGCCGCGCCGGCGGACATTTCCGCGGTGATCATATCAAGGCTTTGAGATTCGATCACCTTGCCGCATTTTGGGCAGTGAGGTATGCCTATGCGGGCGTAGAGCAGACGGAAGTAATCGTATATTTCCGTAACTGTGCCGACAGTGGAACGCGGATTGCGGTTTGTAGTCTTTTGGTCGATGGATATTGCCGGGGAGAGTCCGTCGATGCTTTCGACATTGGGCTTGTTCATCTGGCCGAGAAACTGGCGCGCGTAAGCCGAAAGACTCTCAACATAGCGGCGCTGCCCCTCGGCGTATATCGTGTCGAAGGCCAGACTGCTCTTGCCGCTGCCTGAAAGTCCGGTGAAGACAATGAGTTTATCGCGGGGGATAGTCAGGTCTATATT
>CAZIQU010000020.1:0-5705 GCA_964541445.1 uncultured Lachnospiraceae bacterium
CTGGACCACCTGACCGTCCTTCTTGATGACGCCCTCCTCCGCCTGGTAAAGACCGAACAGCACGCTCATCAGCGTGGATTTGCCTGCGCCGTTCTCGCCGAGCAGCGCGTGGATCTCGCCCTTTTTCAGCTGCAGTGTGATATTGTCATTGGCGACATTGCCCGCAAACTCTTTGGTTATACCGAGCATTTCTATAATGTAATCATTCATGTGTTCAACCTCTGAACATTTTCTAAGAAAGGCCAGGCGTAAGCCCAGCCTTTCTTCTGCAACGATTATTTACTTTTTGGCGAAAACTATTCCTGAACGTCTACCGTTACGAGTGTTCCGTAATCGTTAGGCTCGATGGAAATGTCATCGGAAACCGCTACGATACCGGCAACTACGTCAGCGTATACAGTATTGTACTGGTCAACGGTAAACGTAGAAAATCTCCATGCGGTATCGGCAGTCGGGATACCTACCATGTTGGTAGCTGCGCCGAACACATCGTGGATTCCGGCATGAGCCTCATCCCAAGCACCGCCGTTGTCATAGAATGACTGAAGCGCTACTTCTACTGAAGAAGTCATGTTTTTATAAGCAGAAGTTACGATCTTGTCGGATTCACCGGACTGATCAACGTCAACACCGATGATCTTGCCGTCAGCTTCGTCAGCAGCCGCGATGCAGCTGAGCAGTATTTTGCCGCCGCATGAGAAGATGATCTCGGTTCCTTCGGTATACCAACCGGCCATCTTGTTCTTGATGTCATCGCCGGCAAGGAAGCTTCCGGAATACCAATACTTCAGTTCAACTTCGCCGGCAGCGAGTCCGAGCTCTTTAGCAGCAGCTTCGGCACCCTGTACATAGCCGATGCCGTAACGTTTAACCGGATCTACAGCCATACCGCCGAGGAAGCCCAGTTTTCTGTAGCCGTCCATAACCGCTGCATATCCGGCAAAGAAACCGGCCTGTTCTTCCTGATAGGTGATGCAGTATACATTGGCAGCAGTTTTGAACTCGCTGTAATCAGCACTGTGCGGAGTACCATCGATGAGGATGAAAGCTACTTCCGTGAAAGTATCCTGTACTTCGAAGATAGCATCTTCAAAAAGATATCCCGGGCATACGATCATCTTGGCGCCGTTATCTACAGCAGTGGTGATCGTCTCGATACGAGAAGCCGTGGAATCTTCGGTCGGACGGTAATAGTTATACGAAATGTTGTTAGCTTCCGCATAAGCTTTTACGCCTTCCCAAGCCGACTGGTTGAATGACCTGTCGTCGATATTTCCTACGTCTGTTACCAGCGCTATTTCGTATGTAGCGTCATCGCTTGTTGTGTTGCTGTCGTCTTTCTTGCTGCCGCAAGCAGCAAAAGAAAGGACGAGAACTAATGTTAATAAAATAACAGTTAGTTTTTTCATGTAAATTCCCTCCGAATTTTATATTGGCTTAAGCCAACAAAATTATAGCATTAATTCGGAAATAAATCTATATATTATCTTTATTTGTGATTTTTTTTGAAGATAAATCGTTCTGTGCGCAAAACATGTCGTCTAAAATTTCATTTACAGCATTCCATTTTTCATTAAGCTGCCTGTCACTTATTTCGCCTTTTTTGACATCATAATAAAAAGTTTTCATTCTACGCCTTTCTGTGTTCATTTTTCGTCTGTACCGCATAATGAAATATAGCATATTTAATGTACGTATGTACGCACATTAGCAGATCGCATCGAAAGCTTTGGCCATCTTTTCCACTGACGCTTTTTCGATGCGCGAAACATAAGAGCGCGAAATCTTCAGTATTTCGGCAATTTCATTCTGCGTGTATTTTTTGCTGCCGTTAAGCCCGTAGCGCATTTTTATAATGCTCTTTTCTCTTTCAGTCAACACTTTATCCATCAATGCCGACAGCTTTTCCGCTTCTATTTCCAGCTCGATCTCTTCCGTCGGGTCCTCCTGTGTACCTACTATCTCGGTAAGTGTGATATTATTGCCCTCGTCATCCTCACCGATAACATCGTCAAGATACACATTTCGAAGCAGCTTGCTTTCGCTTCTTATAGCCATGAGTATTTCATTATCGATACATCGCGCCACATAGCTGGCAAATTTACTGCCTTTTTCCGGCGCGAAGGTATTGATACCCTTGATCAGGCCGACTGTTCCTATCGATAGAAGATCCTCCTGAGCTATAGAGCTGGTGGAATATTTTTTTGTCACATGCGCCACCAGCCGCATGTTGTGATTGATAAGTTTTTCACGTGCCTGCCTGTCGCCGAATTCCCGCAGCAGCCTTATACATTCCGCTTCTTCATCCGCCGACAACGGTTTTTCAAATGAATTTTTAGAAGAAAAATAACCTAAAAAAAAGAAAACATCTGCCAGCAAATCTACCGCCCATATCAGGTTTAACATACTCAACGCCTCCGTAGTACATGATATGCCGGCTGTTTCAGGTAAATACGCAAAAGAATAACGCGCCGGAGCGCGTCACTTCGCATATATTTTTTTCAGGTCTTTCGCCGAGCGCGGAAAACCCGACGGCGATACACGGGTCTTGTCAAAAATTATCAGCTTCATGTTTATGTGCGAATACGGAAGCTCGTAATCGTCCACATGAAATCCGTCAGCGCCGATACGCTTATATATTTCGCCGGAGAACTCCAGCTCATCGCCGGCATTTCTGCCTTTCATGGCGATAAACCGACCGCCTTTTTTCACCAAAGGCAGGCAATACTCACAAAGCAGCCCCAAGGGCGCTACCGCGCGGGCAACACAAATATCGTATTTTTCACGGTGAGCGATGTCGCGTCCGGCATCTTCCGCACGCATATGAATATACTCAATATCATTCATAGCCAATACATCTGCGGCTTCCCTGATAAAATCCAGCTTTTTTCGCACCGAATCCAAAAGAGTCAGCTCGATTCCCGGCTCGAAGATCTTCAGCATCATGCCGGGGAGCCCCGCTCCCGTGCCGACATCTATAACTTTGCCGGTCGGCGGCAGATAAGGGATCAGAAAAAGCGGATCAATGATATTTCTTTCAATGAATTCATGCTCATCCACGATCGCCGTCAGGTTCATCACTTCGTTTTTTTTCAGCAGCATCCGCATATACAAAAGCGCTTTATCAAGCTTTTCACTGTCATAAGCAAGACCGGCCGCAAGATATTCCGCAGCACTTTCGCTCATAAAATTACCGCCTGCGCCGCCGTGAGCTTGCGGCGGAAATAATCCACATCCGCGGCAGTGCCTTCAAATTCGCCGTAATGGACAGGAACAGCGTATTCGGCGCCGCAAAGGCCGACTGCGGTAAGCGCATCGTCCACGCTTTCAAATGTATACTTCTGCCCCAACGGCAAAAAAACCACATCTGCGGATATTTCTTTCATTTCCGGTATCAGCTCGGTATCGCCGGTATAATAGAGTATGCTGCCGTCGGCAAGCGTTATAATGTAACCCACCCAACCGTTCGCGCGGGGATGGCACTGTGTTTTTACAATATTATAGGCAGGCACGGCTTTTATGTCTATACCGCAAGCAGTAAGCTGCTGCCCGGCTGCCAAAATCATATAGCGGCCGCCGCATGCCTGCAGAAAAGAATTTTTCACCGAAGGCGGCATAATGAATACTGTATCTTCTTTTGCTGTTTTCTTAATATCTTCCGGCGAAAAATGATCGAAATGGTCGTGCGTTATAAGAATAATGTCAGCATCACGATAATTTTCATCTACGGCATACGGATCGGTATAAATTACCGTACCGCCGTCATTTATACGCAGGCAGCCCTGTAAAAACCATTTTACATTATTTTCCAAAAATGCTTTTTCCGTTTCTGTCCCCCGCCTTTCCCGATTTCAGCCGGCCACGGCTACCGCCATCACATTATCGCCGTCGTGCGATAATGTGAGCATAAGCCGGGTAACCCCTTTTTTATCGGCAAGAACCTTCCCGCGTTCGCTCAGAGCGACGCGCGGACGGCCCAAACTGTCTTTGCCGATATCGATATCATAAAAAAATATACCGTGCATTCCCGTGCCCAAAGCCTTGACGACCGCTTCTTTAGCGCAGAAATAAACGGCCAATCTTTTGTTTTTATCAGCCGCACGGCAATATACTTTATATTCGGCGTCAGTAAGTATGCGCACGGCGAGCTTCTCTTTAATCTCATCGGGCATAGAGGCGATCCTGGATATTCTCCCCAGATCGCAGCCAATGCCTTTAATTTCGCCGCCGCCGTCAAAGTCATAAAAATGATCATTCATAATCGGTATAAATAAAAAAACCTTGCGGCTGTTATCCCGACAAGGTTTCAGACCAAAAAATTATGCCAACTGATCGACTTTTTTGGCTAGCTGACTCTTTTTTCTGTCAGCGGCATTTTTATGGATGATACCCTTTGAAGCAGCCATATCGAACTTTTTAGCCGCGGTCTTGTATTCTTCCTTTGCTGCTTCGGCATCGCCGGCCGCAACTACACGCAGGAATTCTTTCTCGACACTTTTAAGGTTAGTCTTTATCATCTTATTTTGAAGTCTGCACTTTTCATTGGTAAGCGCTCTTTTTTTCGATGACTTGATATTTGCCAAACTCTCCACCTCCCGAACCATATTATTTTATCATATAAGGTATTTATTGCAAGTAAAAAAACAAATTTTATCCGACATTTGCCTATATTTGGCTTTTTTCACGGCTTATATATTTTAAACTGAACTTTGCAATGAGACATTGCACCATTATTTTTTTCAGAGGAAGACCAAATTATGATCAAAAGACGCGCGGCCCGTATTTTAGCATGTTTTATATTGCTTGTGGCAATGAACATACCGGCAGACGCCGCATTCAACGATAAAAAGATTTTACGGTCAAGCGATGAAAAAAATATATATGCCATGCTGATGAACAGCGTGCTTAATGGGTTTACACTTCCGAGCATGGAAAGCTCAGGACCGCGTGCTTTGATGAAATTTCTGCTGTCCGGAACCATCGGCCTGCCCGATGAAGATGAGCTTTCGAAGATCGCTCTTGCGGAAAACGGCAAAACAGCGAAAGAAACAAACAGCCGGACGATTAGAGCCACTGACGAGCGTGACCGGGAGATTACTTCCGGCGATTATCATAACGGCAATCCGCTGGTAGTGATATATCATACCCATACTACCGAATGTTACCTTGCCGATCCTTCGGCGCAGGTCTACCGTTCCGACAACTGCGAAGAAAATATGGTGGCTGTCGGGCATATAATTGCCGAGGTTCTCTATTATGATTACGGTATCGAAACGCTGCTGCTTACCGATATATACGATCAGCCGTACGAAAGCGCCTACGAGAAATCTTACGACGCGGTATCGGCGGCACTGGAGGAATACCCGAGCATCAGATACGCCTTTGACATCCACCGTGACGGTTTGGAGAATACCGAGTCCGGATATGCCATATACCAAACCGAGATAAACGGGCTTTCAGCGGCAAAAATAATGATGGTGATGGGCACAAAAGCCGATAATGCCGCCGCAAATATCCCCTTCGCTTATGAGGTCCGCGACCGTATGCTGGAAGAATATCCGCAGTTGTTTAAGGATATTCTCGAAAGACCGTACCGTTACAATCAAAGCATTGCGGAAATATCGGTGCTGTTTGAGCTGGGCAGCAATCTTTCCACGCCGGGCGAGGCAAAGAACTCAGCACAGGCACTGGGAGAGATTCTCGGC
>CAZIQU010000020.1:5715-12226 GCA_964541445.1 uncultured Lachnospiraceae bacterium
GAATTGATAAGCGGTAAATAATACTGCGAAGACCGCAGCAAAAATACGACACGAAAGCGAAGAACATCATGAGCGCTAAAAAAGAAAAAAAATACGAAAATAACGGCGTATGCATCTGGAAAAACGAAAAATGCAACGGCTGCAACGATTCCAATCCGTTTGAAACAGAGAATTTCTGCCATGCCGCCGTAAAAATATTTATGGCGGAAAACCACACAGTCTGTCCGCAATGCCGTAAAGGCAAAATGAAAATGAACAGAGAGCATACGCTTGTATGCCCTCTGTGCAGCTGTCATCTGGATATAAAAGATATTATATAGTATCGTCGTCATCGTCATCGTTGTCTTTTTTCCAAAAACGTATCTTGACATCGCCGATGTTCATTTCCACCTTTTCATAACCATCGGGTGACGCAGCGGGATCTGCCGCAGCATCTTTCACAACCTCGGGTTGATTATCATGCGGCTGAATGGCTGCCTGTTCCTGACGGTCGGCGGATATTGTTCTGGAGGGCGGCGCGAAGCTCGGACGGCCGGTAGTGGAGGGGTTGCGTGTCTTCATGACATAAACTCCGCCGGACATATCCTGCGCCGAATCCGGAATCTCTTCCTTTGCGCCCTTACGGAATTTATAATAAGGATTCTCGACAATACGACTGTTTACGATTATATACGGGCTGTCAACATCCAAAGGCACAGCAGAAGTATGTTCTTCTTCCGGTTGCTCCGCAGTATCAAACATTTCCTTGGCGCGCTGCAATACATCCTGTTTCTTCTCGCCGTTGTTTTCCGTCAGGGCTTCGCTTTCATCAACCGTGACATCCGCTCCGGCCTGTGTATCGGTATATTCATTCTCCGCAGGTGCGTCTTCAGTACCGTAGGTGATTTCCTGCCCGAGCAGGCTGAAATCTTCATCATCTTCCTCTGTCAAATCGCCGGTGTCCTCCGGTGCGACATCGCCGTCCAAAGTTTCGTTGAAGCCGAAAAGGTCGTTTTCATCATCGTCGGTATCATCGCCTCCGCTGAGAAAATCGTCGGCATTAAGTTCCTCACCGCTATCCTCAGGCTGAGCCGCAATCTCACTCTCATCGACAGCATCGGCTTCGGCGGCCGCCTCATCCAACCCGGCCAGCGAGCCGGTAAAGCTCTGCTCGAGTTCCTCATCGGATTCCGACCCGTCGTCATCGATTACAGCTTGTTCTGCGCCGTCCGCAGCCGCCGGAGCTTCAGACTCGTCGTCAGTATCGCCGGGCTGCTCATTATCGGCCCTATCGAGTATTTTATCCAGTTCATCAAGGCCGTCGCCGGCAGATTCGCTCAAGCCCAAATCTATCTTCTCATCGGTATAATCTTTACCGGCAGGCAGATCGTCATCATCGTAGTCGTCTTCGTCATCTTCATCTTCGGCATCATCATCCCGTCGGGCGAAAAGTCCGCGGCGCTTCTTGCGTGGCTTTTCTTCCTCTTCGGCAGCGTCTCCGTCTGCCGTTTCTTCCTCATCCTCTTCTTCTTCCTCTTCATACTCATAAACAATACCGAGCATCAGGTTCTGTATCATGCCGAACATGCCGGCGCCGATCAAAAGAGTACCGGGTGACACCACTTCGGCAAATATCGAAGGAAGCGGTATAGGTATGATACCGCCCAAGAATGAAAGCGCAGTACCGGCATCGGCGACGGCCGCTGTAGAAGAGGCGGCCACAGTTTCGGCGCTGACCCCGGCAATAGCCATCATCGACGGAGAGATCGGCATTTTACCGCCATTAAAGAATATTACGACGAAATTAAGGATAATACCCAGCAAAAGCGGTACCATCCATACATTGTTGAAATTAAGGACAACGGCCAGCAACAGAATTATATAGGCTACCAGCATTATCACATACGCATAGTTTTGAATCAGCGATATTCCGGCTCCGTCACCGACTTTCAGCGCTACGAAAAGAACTATGCCCAGAATGAAAAGATACGGCGCTTTCAGGTCGTTATCAAAAAGATTGGCGAAGCTTCCTTTTCTGATCAAAGCTACAATAAGCGAAACGACAGCGATAATTATCAAAATCATTTTATTAACCTTCCACGGATGGTGCTTTAGCAGAAAATATCTTAATCCATTCTATCATATCCCATCCGCATACTTTATATTAATTTATTATTTTTTACATTTCGACTTCGATCAGACCGTAATCGCCGTCGTTTCTTTTGTAAACCACGCATATCTTGTTTGTCGCCTCATTAAGGAAAATGAAAAACTGATGTTCCATAAGCTCAAGCTGAAAACAAGCCTCGTCAGCGGACATCGGCGTAAGCTCAAATGTTTTGTTTTTAACTATTTTGCGTATTTCTCCCTCATTAGCGGCGGAAGTGATGTTATCGTACCTGATAGAGTCGTTGTTGCGCTTTTTCAGCTTGTCTTTATATTTAACGAGCTGTTTTTCTATTTTATCAACCGACTTGTCAATAGCCACTCTGGCATCTTCATCTTCGGCCTCACTGTGCAGTACGTTATTTTTCACCCTTACGGTTATATCCGCTTTTTTCTTCTCGCTCTTCTGACCGCTTACAGTCACAAAAACGGTCGTGTCTTCGGAAAAGAACTTGTCGAGTTTTTTAAGCCTTTCTTCAATCTCATCCTTAAGGTAGCCTCTCAGGTTGTAGTTGCGGGAATTAATCTGAAGTTTCATGCTTTTTTACCTCTCTTTTTTTGTTGATAGCCGCCGCGAATGTGGCAAAATACACTTTTTCGGCGCCTAAGGCTTTAAGCTGAACGGCACAGGCACTGAGCGTAGCTCCGGTGGTAAAGACATCATCGCAGATCAGTACCGTTTTGCCGGCGACAGAAGCTTTGGCTTCCCTATTCGCTTTGATATGCCCGGAGGCATTGGTGAATCTCTCCTCGCCGGATAAGCCGATCTGGTCCTGCATGCCGTCATCGGCCGTCAGCAGTCCGTCTGTTTGTATTATATCATATTTATCGGCTATCGCACCGGAAATAAGATAAGATTGATTAAATGTGCGGGTCTTCAACTTGGCGGCAGTCACCGGCACGCCGGTGATCAGATCCGTACCGGCGAACCAATCTTCTTTTTTCAGCCGCTCGCTCATCAGCCCGGCAACCCTTTTCGCCGAATCCGGATCGCTGCGGTATTTTATTTCCCATATACATTTTCGCGCCGGTTCATCATAAACATACGCGCTGATGCCGCCGTCAAAGGCAAAACGGCTGTCATGGCAATCACGGCAAAACGGCATATCACCGTCTGCCGCCTTCGCTTTGCAGCTGATGCATGTACCGTGCGGCAGCGGCGTCAGCTTATTTTCACAGGCCGGACAGAGGTTACCGTCTTTAAAAAAAATCGTTCGGCCGCAAACGGCGCATCGGCCGCCGCGATACGCAAACAGCGCATAAAATACCCTCTTGATCTTCTCAAAAAATTTCATCTTTGATCATATCCTTCAAGCCGCTCGTGCGAATCTGTCTGTTGGCGTAGACCTTCTGCATAGTACCGCGCGCGCAGATAAGTACCGCCCTGCTCTTGGCGCGAGTCACCGCCGTGTATACCATATTGGCGGTAATAAAATCCGAATATGGGTCGATTAAAACAGCCGTGTCATCATATTCACTGCCCTGGCTTTTATGAATGGTAAGCGCATAGGAAAGCGAGAGCTTGCCGGCTTTATCAGCCGGGAAATAGGCGATACGCCCGTTATCCATCTCCACACTTAAACCTTTTTCACCGTCAATTTCGCATACGGTCCCGGTTTCACCGTTAAAAACCCCAGGGCAATCCCTGCCGTTTTTGACGCACATAAGCTTATAGTCGTTGGCGTTTACTATTACCCGGTCGTTCATGCGCCAGTTCGATACATACGATGTATTTGCCGCCGGCGGATTGAATATCTCCCTCAGTAAAAAGTTAAGGTTATCGGCGCCGGTGTCTATCCTCTTGGTTTTGTAGGCACTTATTACCTGCGTCCGCCCGGCACTGCCGTCGGAGACATATTTTAAAAGATATTCCAGCGCCTGAGCGCGTCCGGCACATTCGGCAAAAGTAAAGTCCCCGCGGCTTTCCGGAAGTTTTCCGGCCTTTACGGCGTTGCCGGCCTCAATGATGCCGCTGCCTGAGCTCTGCCTGAAAACCTCTGTCAGCTCAGTCACGGTAAAACAGCCGCAGTCGCGTATATCGGCAAAAACCCTGCCGGGCCTGATTGAAGAAAGCTGCCGGTCGTCACCCACAAGCACCAAGACGGCGTACGGCGGTACGGCGGAAAGCAGCGCCGAAAACAGATCGGTATCTACCATGCTCATTTCATCTACTATCAGATATTCGCATTTCAGCGGATTATCCTCGTCAAGGCCGGTGTATTCGGATGTATCCTCAATCTGAGATATATCGCCTTCGGTGGAAAAATGCAGCAGCCGGTGGATTGTGTCGGCTTTGTAACCCGTCAATTCTTCCAAACGCGCTGCCGCCTTGCCTGTATATGCACACAAGCTGAAAACTGCGCCGCATTTTGAAAGCACGCAGCAGACTGCCTCGATGAGGCGGGTCTTGCCGGTGCCGGGGCCTCCTGTTATCACGCTTATCTTTTCGGAGAATATGCTTTCTGCCGCTGCTCTCTGGCCCTTCGAAAGTATGAGTCCGCCCGTTTGTCCGAATTTTTCCAGAGCCGCCTCGTAAGGCAGACGCCGCTTACGCGGGAAAGCTTTTATAAGGGCCAGCCTTTCGGCTATATTTTTTTCACATTCAAACATATGCGGCAGATAATAACGTCTGCCGCCGTAAAGATCGGTGAGCGCAAGCTTTCCTTCGGATGCCAGCGAAGCGAGTTCTTCCTCAAGCCCATAATAATCAATACCATAGCGGCGGGCCAGCTTATTATTGACAAGCTCCCGCTCACTGAGATATGTACTTCCGGTTTTAAAGCTCAGATCACAAAAATATCGGTAGGCCGCTTCACGCGGCGTCCGAGCCGAAGATGCCGCGTATGACGCGGCCGTCTCCAAAATACCGTTTTCCAGATTTTTTAAATATTCGTCGTCGGAAGAGCCGGCTGCAAGATCGTATTCCATCTTAAATATCATGAAAAGCTGCGGCAAAAACTGCCGCAGCCCTCAACTCAAAGTATTTATTACTTTTCCACCGCATAAAAAGCTGCGGCGGCCGAATATGTACTGTAAAGATCGGCTTTGCTTATCAGTTCACAGGTCGAATGCATATCGAGCACCCCTACCCCGAGATCTACCGTCATGGCGCCGTACGCCGCCAAGATATAAGCTACCGTGCCGCCGCCGCCCAAATCGGTGCGCCCCAGCTCGCCTGTCTGGAAAGCGACACCGTTTTCCTCGAAGAGACGGCGCAGCTTATACATATACTCGCTGTGAGCGTCGTTGCTGCCCGATTTGCCGCGGCTGCCGGTATATTTGGTAAGAATGGTACCGCTGCCCATTTTGGCCGTATTCTGCTTTTCAAAGGCATCGGCGAACGACGGGTCATAAAGACAGCACACATCCATAGAGAGAACATACGAAGACGCCATTGCCCGGCGCAGGTACAGGTCAGAGCAGCCGTCGTTCTGCATGGCGCACAGCTCGGCCACGGCGTTTTCAAAGTATTTTGCCTGCATGCCGGTCGAGCCGACACTGCCGATCTCTTCTTTATCGGCCAAAATACAAGCACAGGTACGCTGCGGTTCAGTCATCTCGGTAATGGCGGTGAATGCCGGATAAGCGCAGACCTTATCGTCGTGACCGTAAGCGGCTATCATGCTGGCATCAAAACCGACATCGCGCGGCTTTGCTGCCGGCACGAACTCGATCTCGGCGCTGATGAAATCCTCTTCGGTTATACCGTATTTGTCATTAAGTATTTTCAAAACATTGTATTTGAACTTTTCCTTGATATCATCATCCTCATCGGCAAACGGAATATTGCCGACTATTATATTAAGCTGTTCGGCTGTAACGACAGAGGAAGCCGTCTTCGCCAGCTGCTCAGCAGAAAGATGAACCAAAAGGTCACTGATGAAGAACACCGGCTCGTCTTCCTTTTCGCCCAGAGAAAGAGTGATCTTTTCACCCTCGGCCGTATATATGACACCGTGCATGGCCAGCGGCACGCTGGGCCACTGATATTTTTTTATACCGCCGTAATAATGCGTTTTCATCAGCGCGATATCACCGTCCTCATACAGAGGCATACCTTTAAGGTCAAGACGCGGTGAATCGATATGCGCTGCGGTAATATTCATGCCGTTTTCCAAAGGCTCTTTACCTATCACAAAGAAAACAGCGCACTTATTCATATAATGAAGATAAAATTTATCGCCGCATTTTATCTTTTTATGCGCCTTTACCGCTTCGCTCAAATCGGTAAAGCCTTTCTTTTTCGCGAACTCCACAGCAGAAGTGCTGAATTCACGCTCGGTTTTATTCTCACCGAGAAATGCTTTGTAGCCGTCCGCATATTCCATTATCTTTTCCGCGTCACCGTTTTTCCAAACAGAAACGC
>CAZIQU010000021.1:0-12216 GCA_964541445.1 uncultured Lachnospiraceae bacterium
CGTAAGGGTGGGCGCGCCAATGCCGAGCGAGCTGCGACGACAGGAAAATCCCACGCAAAAAGACCGGCTCTGCCTCATGGCGGAGTCGGTCTTTTTTATTGTTATACGGCTTATTCCATTTCAAACTGGCCGGTATAAAGTTGATAGTAACGCCCTTTCTGTTTAATCAGGTCGTCATGGTCGCCACGCTCGATTATTTCGCCGTGCTCGATGACCATAATGGCGTTGGCGTTGCGTACCGTCGAAAGCCGGTGCGCAATCACAAAAGTGGTACGCCCGTGCATGAGCTTATCCATGCCGTGCTCGATCAGCGCCTCTGTGCGCGTATCAATCGAGCTGGTCGCTTCATCAAGTATCAGCACCGCCGGGTCGGCTACCGCGGCACGAGCTATGGCCAGCAGCTGCCGCTGACCCTGACTGAGGTTGGCGCCGTCAGCCGTAAGCATAGTATCGTAGCCCTCCGGCAGATGGGTAATAAAGTGGTCGGCGTTGGCTAATTTGGCGGCCTCCTGCACCTCGTCATCGGTGGCGTCGAGACGGCCGTAACGGATATTTTCTCTTACCGTGCCGGTAAACAGGTGTGTATCCTGCAAAACCATGGCCAGTGTAGAGCGCAGATCGGCCTTTTTTATATCTCTGATATCGATGCCGTCATAAGTAATGACGCCGCTGTTGATGTCATAAAATCTTGTTATCAGATTCGTGATGGTGGTCTTGCCGGCGCCGGTAGAGCCTACCAGAGCAATCTTTTGCCCGGGCTTGGCGTAGAAGCTTATATCTTTCAGTACTTCTACTTTGGGGTCATAACCGAAATGTACGCCGTCAAGATGCACACTGCCTTTTATCGGCTCGTAGCGGTATGTGCCGTCAGCCTGCGGCTGCTTCCATACCTGTATGCCGCTTTGATCCGTGCATTCACTGTATGTGCCGTCAGCGTTTTGCTGCGCACGGGCGACAGTCACGGTGCCGTTGTCGGTTTCTGCCGGCGTGTCGATCACATCGAATATGCGCTCAGCGCCGGCCATTGCCGATACCAGTGAGGTGAATATCTGCGACAGCTGCGTGATCGGCCGCGAGAACGAGCGTGAGTATTGCAGAAAAGCGGCGATCGTGCCTATATCCATATAGCCGCCTATCACCCTTGCCGCGCCCAGCATGGCTACCAGCGCGTAATTGATATACGAAAGGTTGCTGTTGATCGGCATAAGCAGGCTGCCGAAAGTGTTGGCCTGAGTAGATGCGTATTTCAGCTCGTCATTAAGGTGCATGAATTTTTCATTGGCTTTATTTTCGTAGCGGAAGACCTTGACGACCTTTGCTCCCTCGATCATTTCCTCAATATAGCCGTTCGCCGCGCCCAGCGCCCTCTGCTGTTCCTTAAAATAGACGGCGCTGCGCTTGCCGATTATCTTTATGGCAAAGAACATAACTACCATCAGGGCGATTATCAGCAATGTCAGCAGCGGGCTCAGCACCAGCATCATTATAAAGGTGGCCGTTACGCTGATCGTCGTGCTGATAAGCTGCATCGCGCCCTGGCTTATGGCGTTGCGCAGTGTATCCACATCGTTGGTATAGCGGCTCATCAGTTCGCCGTGGGTGTGCGTATCGAAGTAGGAAACGCTCAAGCTCTGCATCTTGTCAAAAAGCTCGCCCCTGATGGTATTGAGTACATCGTTGGTGACAAATACCATTATCAGATGCGACAGATAAGAAGCCGCCGCGCCTAAAAGGTAGACTGAGCCCAAAAATACGAGCATCTTTATAAATGAACTCAGCTCTGCTGCCCCCGGGTTCGTGCCGATAAGCGGTATCAGCCCGTTGATAATGGGCTTGAGCATATAGTTGCCGACAACGCCGGCCAGTGAGCCGCATATGGTAAAGACCAATACCACCAGCAGCAGCCATTTTTTATTCATTAAATATTGCAGCAGTCGCTTGACGGTTTTGCCGATGTTCTTCGGCTTCTGAAACCTGTTCATATCACGGCCGCCGCGTCCCGGTCCCGGCATTTAGGCCACCCCCTTCTGCTGTGAATTGTAAACTTCTCTGTATATCTCACATGTTTCAAGCAGTTCTTCGTGCGTGCCGACGGCGTTTATTTTACCCTCGTCGATCACGATGATCATATCGGCGTCGCATACCGAGGTAATGCGTTGGGCGATGATGATCTTGGTCATATCGGCATGCACTGTTTCCCAGTTTTCTCTTATTATCGTTTCAGTTGCCGTATCCACCGCGCTGGTGGAATCATCGAGTATCAAGATCTTGGGATCCTTCAGCAGCGCTCTGGCTATGCAGATACGCTGTTTCTGTCCGCCGGAAACATTCACGCCGCCCTGACCCAAATCGGTGTTGTAGCCCTGTGGAAACGACATGATAAAATCGTGCGCACAGGCGCTTTTGCAGGCCGAGATCAGCTCCTCATCGGTGGCGTCCTCATTGCCCCAGCGCAGGTTTTCGGCGATTGTGCCGGAAAACAGCAGGTTCTTCTGCAGCACCATACTTACATTGCCGCGCAGCTCATCGAAGGTGTAATCATCCACATTGTGTCCGCCTACAAGCACTTCTCCCGAGGTTGCCTCGTAAAGGCGGGGGATAAGCTGAACCAGCGTGGTCTTGGCTGAGCCTGTGCCGCCGATTATGCCGACGGTCTGACCGGAGCCTATCCGCAGATTTATATCGTCTAAAACATTGTTTTCCGCGTCGTCCCTGTATTTGAAGCTCACATGGCGAAATTCCACCGAGCCGTCGCTCAGTTTTATTTCGGCAGCCGCATCGCTGTCGTCAAAAGTGATCTTTTCCTCAAGCACTTCGCTGATACGTACGCGCGAGGCCCGTGAGATCACGAGCTGCACAAATACCATGGATATCATCATCAGCGACATCAGTATCTGCGTAATATAGCTTATGAAGCTGATGAGCTGGCCGGTAAGCATTGTGCCGGCGACGATCTTGTTGCCGCCGAACCACAGCACGGCGATAATGCACGAATATACGGTGAGCATCATGGCCGGCATATTGACGGAGACCAACTTTTCCGCTTTGACGGAAGCTTTTTTCAGCTCATCGTTGGCGGTCTTGAATTTCTTCTTTTCGTAATTCTCCCTGACGAACGACTTTACCACCCTGACGGCGATGAGGTCTTCCTGCACGGAGGCGTTAAGCTTGTCGTATTTGCCGAGCATGACCTTGAAAAGCGGATGTACAGCGGTCATTATCGTAACGACCACTATCAGCAAAACCGGCATGGCCACCAGAAACACCTTGCATAATTCCGAGTTTATCGAATAGGCCATAAAAGTCGCGCTTATCATCATCACGGGGGCCCGCACCAGCATACGCATCATCATTCTAAAAGCGTTCATTGTGTTCGATACATCGGTTGTCAGCCTTGTCACCAGTGATGCCGTGGAAAAATTATCGACATTGGTGAACGAAAACGACTGCACCTTTTTAAACAGCGCCTCGCGCAGATTGGCGGCGCTGCCCACCGCGCCTTTGGCGCTGCTGCGTGAGGATATCGCGCCGAATATCATGGCGATCGCCGCCATGAGCATCATCTGCAGCCCGGTAGAGGTTACCACCGAGATATCTGCATTGGCGATACCGACGTCAACGATGACGCTCATCAGCTTCGGTATTCTTATATGGAGAAGCACTTCACCGATTATGGCCAGCGGGCAGAGTATAATATAAAGTCGGTAGCCCTTGGTGTACGGGTAGAATTTTTTCATTTATTTTTCACCTTTATTTTGTCCTTTCCTCTCATGATGTTCTTTTTCTTTCAAATCGGTACAAAGCCTGAAAAAGGCTTCTTCATCGTCGGGATCGCCGTTAAGATTGCGTATCACCCTGTTGAGATATTCCGTGAATGCCGCGCAGTCCTCCTCCGAAAAGCCGATAAACATTTTTTCGTCGTAATCACGCAGCTCGCTTTTGAATGACTGCTGCAGCTGCCGGCCCTTTTCGGTCACCTCAATGAGCGATACGCGCATGTCGGTCTGGCTGCCGGTCTTTACGACCAGCCCAGCCTTCTGCATGCGTTTTATCGCCGCGGTGACGCCGGGCGGTGATACGTGTATGTTTTCCGCTATCTGCTTTTGATTGAGACAGCCGCCGTTTTTTATCAGATTTTCCAATATCGGCTGCTGGCCGTAATACAGACCCGTTTTGGCACTGAGCGACTGCATACTGAGGCGGTGCAGCATGTGCAGATAACCGAGCTTGCGTACTATAAGTTTCTTTTCCATTATCATACCGGCATATCAAAATTCAACTTTAATTAACTGATTAACTGTTAACCGGTTAAATATATCACCGCGGCGGCGCGATGTCAATACCTGCGCAAATAAATTATCAGCGGGAAATTAAATATGGCTTTGTGATATGCAAATATAAAATCAAATAACATACAAGTTTGTAAAAATTAATCAAAAACCGGCAAACTTGTTGAATTTTGCGGCGGGCAACCAAAGCATTTTGTGATTTTAATTTTTTTTTGCACAATCTTTTAAATTTGAATGTTGATTTAAGCTTCAAGGTTATCGTATAATTAAATTATATTTCCCACAGACGGATGTGATGATATTGCAGATATTTATAATTGCGGTATTGGTGTTGTTTTTGTTTGATATCGCGGTTCGTAAATGGGCGGCAAAGGCTTACGAACGTATAATGAAGCGGGCCCGAGACGCTTCGCCGGATTTTTATTCGGCGGCGGGGAATAACAACAGTGTTTCCGACTGGCGGTCCTCCGGAAACGCGCGCCTGATGCGCACGGATGACGCGGTCTGCCGGGAAGACGACGAAGAGGAGTGCGAGAAAACAGAATACGACGATAGCTGGGAGGATCTTTTCACCGGATTGACGGAAGACGAGATAAACGGTATCCTCGATGAGGTATTGGAAAAAACGGAGCAGCGGAAAGAATGAAAAAAGATCGCGGCGGTATAATGAAGGGACTGGCTTTTGTGACGCAGTTTGCCGTAATAATGTTAAGCCCCATAATACTGTGCCTATTCTTGGGTAAATGGCTCGACAGCCGTTTTGCCACGGGTAATGTAATTACGCTGGTCATGCTTTTTCTCGGTGTGGCTGCGGCTTACCGCAACGCTTATGTGACGCTGAGAAATAATTTTCTTTCGGGGAAAAAGGATGCCGACGGGGAGAACAAAGACGATGACGGATCGCGACAATAAAGACAGCAGCGATGCGTACAGCCAGAAGAATATCTTTATCTGTGCCGCGGCCGTATGCGCTGCCGCCGGTATCATCGGCAGCTTTTTTACCGCGCCGATGCCGCTGGCTGCCGGACTGGTTTTCGGGCTGGTCATCAATATCCTCTGCTTTCGGCTTTTGTATATCGACTGTCTCAAAGAGACGGGCCGCGAGCCGAAAAAGGCTAAGCTGCTGGGCAATACCGGGTATCTGAAAAGATACATCATCAAGGGCTTCGCTCTTTATGCCTGCACGGTAAATTCGGCGCTCAATTTCTGGGGCTGCGCGATCGGGTTGGTGAGCATCGGCTCGGCGGTATATCTGATTAACTTCGTACAAATCATAAAATCAAGAAAGAAAGGGTGATGTAGAGGTGTCTATTCCTGAAGTTCAAACCGGCTTTGAGATCGGTCCTTTTGCCATTACCAACACTATGGTATGGACATGGGTATTAATGCTTCTTATTACCGTTCTGCTTCTTTGGCTTGGCAAAGGCGCTAAGCTGCAGCCCGCCGGTACCAAACAGGCGGTGGCGGAATGGATAGTAGATGCGATAAACGGTATGACTTCTTCGACGATGGGCGCAAATAAGTTATTTTTCGCTCCTTACATGCTCAGTTTATTCGCGTTTTTGCTTATTGCGAATCTAAGCGGATTCTTGTTCGTAGGTATCGTGAGACCGCCTACGGCGGACTGGGCCACAACGCTGGCGTTGGCTCTGTGCACATTCTTTATGACGCAGGGCTTCGGACTGCATACGAAAGGGCTGAAGACCTATATCAAGGGATTCTTCGATCCGCTGCCTTTTTTGTTTCCAATCAATATTATCGGTGAGCTGGCTCCTATTGTTTCGCTTTCTTTCCGACTTTTCGGTAATATTCTGGGCGGTCTGATTATCGGTACGCTGTTTTACTCGATGTATACGAGCAACAACGTATTGACGATATGGGCGCTTGCCGCCGGTATTCTGCTGATAGCGGCTGTGGCGACCGGGCAGCTGAACAAGCTCAAGGAGATGCCCAAAAAAAAGAAAAAACTGGTCATTTTGGTCGGCGTACTCAGCATGTTTCCGATTTTGGCGGCGTGCTTCGTACATTTTTATTTCGACTTATTTGCCGGCGCGCTGCAGGCGTTCATATTTACGATGCTTTCCATGGTATTTATCTCGAACGCCATGGCCGATTGAGCAGCGGCGCCTGACATGCGCAGTAAAGCAGTAAAACTGATTTTTAGTTCATTAATATATGGGAGGAACATATAATGGAAATCACACCGCAAGATATTATTTTTGCATGCAGCGCCATTGGCGCGGGCATCGGCCTTATCGCCGGCTGCGGCCCCGGTATCGGGCAGGGCCTGGCAGCAGGCAAGGGCGCCGAAGCCGTGGGTAAAAACCCCGAGGCTCAGGGCGACATCATGAAGACGATGCTTCTCGGACAGGCGGTCGCGGAGACGACCGGTATTTACAGCCTGGTAGTCGCACTTATTCTTTTGTTCGTGCATCCTTTCGGTGAAGTAACTACTCTGGGCAAAGCCATAGTTTACGGCGGCAGCGCCATCGGTGCGGGCATCGGCCTTATCGCCGGCCTCGGGCCCGGTATCGGGCAAGGTACAGCGGCCGGACGCGGCGCCGAAGCCGTTGGCAGACAGCCTTCGGCTCAGGGCGACATCATGAAGACGATGCTTCTCGGGCAGGCGGTCGCGGAGACGACCGGTATCTACAGCCTGGTAGTCGCACTGATTCTTTTGTTCGTGCATCCCTTCGGTTGATCGCATGACGCGGCACATCTATACAAAAATTATGAAAGCTTGGTGACAATATGAGTTGGTTGATAAAAATGGACGCTGAGCTTCTCAAGCAGGTGCTTATCCAGGGCGTAACGTTTCTGATCTACTTTGTGGTGATCAAAAAATTCTTTTACGATAAGATCAACGGTATTATCAAAAAAAGAAAAGAAATGATCGACAGCAGCATGAGCGAAGCGAAGGCGGCCAACGAAAAAGCGCAGCAGCTGGAGGCGCAATACAACGATCGTATCAGCGACATCGAAAACGAACGCGTGGCGGTTATGAAGAAAGCCGCAGAGGACGCCCAGGCCGTCAAAAACAGGATAATCGAAGAAGCTCATTCACAGGCAGGCGATATGATCGCCGGCGCCAGACGCGAAATAGCGGCCGAGCAGGTACGCGCCGAGGAGGAATTCAAAGATTCCATAGTCGATCTGACTATCGACGCGGCGGAGAAGGTCGTGGGCAAATCGCTTGATAAAAAAGAGCATCTGGAACTCATAAACAATTCCATCTCCATGTTCAGAGAGGTTTAGCTTATGAGTCTGGCGGTTAAAAAATATGCTAACGCGCTTTTTGAAACGGCGTGTGAAGAAAAATGTTTGGATGAGATATATGAGCAGTTCCGGCAGATATATACGGAGCTGTGCGGCAACAAAGAGTTTGAGAAGATACTTCATACCGAGATACTTTCGGTAAAGGAGAAGGACAGCATTTTCGAAAACGCTTTAAAGGACGGCAACGGTTATCTGCTGAATTTTCTGAAAATGCTGACGGAACGGGAACGTACCGGCGAGCTCAGGGAGATGTTCGTTGAATTTGAGGAGCTTTACAAAAAGGAAAAGAACATTCTCGAAGTAAGCGCCATAACGGCTATCGCCCTAAGTAAGCAGGAGGAAGATCACATCAGAGAGATGCTCGGGAAAAAATACGGTAAAACTATTTATCTGACCTGTACCGTTGACGAGAGCATTCTCGGCGGTATGGTGCTTTATGTAGGCGATACCGTTTTGGATGCCAGCCTCAGAGCAAAGCTCAATGGCTTAAGAAATAACATGAAACAGATAAAACTAACGTAGAGAGGGTGATTGGAGAATATGAATCTAAGACCCGAAGAGATAAACAGACTCATTAAGGAACAGATAAAGGGCTACGAAAGCAAGCTGGAAACCGCCGATTTCGGAACCGTCGTTCAGGTCGGCGACGGTATCGCCCGCATACACGGTCTCGATAAAGCCATGGCCGGCGAACTTATCGAATTCCCCGGCGAAGTCTACGGCATGGTGCTTAACCTTGAGGAAAACAACGTAGGCTGCGTGCTTCTCGGCGATTACAGCAACATTGTAGAGGGCGATAAGGTACGCTGCACGGGCCGTATTGTACAGGTGCCGACAGGCGACGCCATGATCGGCCGTGTGGTAAACGCGCTGGGTCAGCCGATAGACGGCAAAGGCGCGATCAAAACAAAAGAATTCCGCAACGTGGAAACGAAGGCTCCCGGTGTTATCGAGAGAAAATCGGTAAACACGCCGCTGCAGACCGGTTACAAGGCGATCGACTCGCTTATCCCCATCGGCAGAGGCCAGCGTGAGCTTATCATCGGCGACAGACAGACGGGCAAGACCGCTCTGGCTATCGACACGATAATCAACCAAAAGGGCGAGGATGTTATCTGCATATATGTAGCTATCGGGCAGAAGGCCTCGACTGTTGCGCAAATAGTACAAAAGCTCAGCGAGAGCGGCGCTATGGATTATTCGCTGATAGTGGCGGCGACCGCTTCGGAAAGCGCCCCGCTGCAATATATCGCACCGTATGCCGGTGTTGCCGTAGCGGAATATTTTATGGATCAGGGCAAGGACGTGCTGATCGTTTACGATGATTTGAGCAAGCACGCGGTGGCATACCGTTCAATGGCCTTGCTGCTCAGAAGACCGCCCGGACGTGAAGCTTATCCCGGCGACGTTTTCTATCTGCACTCAAGACTGCTGGAAAGAGCGGCGCGGCTCGCCAAAGGCGGCTCGATCACTGCGCTGCCGATAATAGAGACTCAGGCGGGAGATATTTCCGCATATATTCCGACAAACGTTATATCCATAACGGACGGACAGATATTTTTGGAAGGCGAGCTGTTCAACTCGGGCATACGCCCCGCGGTTAACCCCGGTATTTCGGTATCGCGAGTCGGCGGTTCGGCACAGATAAAGACGATGAAAAAGATCGCCGGTCCGCTGCGTATCGAATACGCGCAGTACCGTGAGCTGGCAAGCTTCGCTCAGTTCGGTTCCGATTTGGATAAAGAGACCATGGCACAGCTGGAAAAGGGCAAGAGAGTTGTGGAAATGCTCAAGCAGGACCAGTACGCGCCGATGAAGGTGGAAGAACAGGTACTGATAATTTACGCGGTAAGCAATAACTTTACCAATGATATACCCGTTGAGGACATCAAACGCTTTGAAACGGGACTTATCGAATACGCCAATCTTACCTGCCCCGATCTGCTTAAGGAGCTCAAGAGCGCCGGCGGCTTTGACGAGGCGCTCACCGCGAAGATCGGCGAAGCCATCAACTCCTTCAAACAGACATTCAAGCCGACCGTAAAAGCGGAGTAACGGCGAGATATGACAAATACACGAAGTGAGGTGTTTTAGATGGCAGGCTCGATGCGGGATATCAACAGAAGAATAAAAAGCGTCAGCAGCACGAAACAGATCACTCACGCCATGGAGCTCGTTGCCGGCGCTAAATTGCGAAAGACCAGACAGAAGGCCGACGCCAGAAGAGAATATACCAAGTATATGATCAAATGCATGAAGCTTATCGCCGGAGCGTTGAAAAACGATTCGCAGAATACCTTTCTCACCAGAAACGCCTGTGACAAGGATCTGTATATCGTTGTTACCTCCGATAAAGGTCTGGCCGGCGGCTTCAATTCCAACCTGCTTAAATTTGCCGGTGAAAAAATGGCGGGCTCCGGGCAGAAGGCTGTGGTTGCCATCGGCAGCAAGGCCATAGAGTATTTCAAACGCCGTAAGACGGAGATACTCGGCAGTTATGCGGGCGGCAGTGAAAGCCCCGAATTTGACCTGGCCAGAGAGATAGGCCGCGCCGTATCCACTTTGTTTATCGACGGCGATGTCAATAATATCTTCATCATCTACAACAGATTTGTTTCGGTGATATCGCAGAAGCCCACTATGATAAAGCTGGCGCCGCTTACCGCCGATGAAATGAAGCACGCCGACGACAAGATAGACAGCTTCAGCGCCGGCAGTACTGCCGGCACCGACGATAAGATCGGGCATATGGCCGCGGTGATGACATTTGAGCCCAGCGCCGAAGAAATAGCGGACTGGCTTATCCCCACATATCTGGTAAACGCCGTATACGGCGCTTTGCTGGAAAGCAGCGCCGGCGAACTGGCCGCACGAAGAATAGCCATGGAGAACGCGACCGACAATGCCGACGAGATAATGGATGACCTCACGCTGCTGTACAACCGGGCAAGGCAGGGCGCCATTACCCAGGAGATCACCGAGATCGTCAGCGGCGCGGAAGCGATAAGTTAGGAGGCCGACGTTTGGAGAAAATAGCATTTAAAATAATAACGCCGGAAAGAGTGCTGTACGAAGGCGATGTTGACAAGATACAGCTTTCGGGCAAGGGCGAGGTAGGTGAATTCACTATTTTGCCTAAGCACATACCGATGACTTCTACGGTCGGCAACGGCACGGTAAAGATATATATAAACGAGAATGAGACCAAAGAAGCGACAATGTTCGGCGGTTTCATCGTTGTGGAACACAACAGCGCGGTACTCATGGCCGATGTTGCCGAATGGCCGGAGGATATCGATGTGGAACGGGCGAAGGCCGCCAAGCAGCGCGCCGAGGAACGCCTGAAAACGGAAGATCAGAATTTTGAAAGAGCAAGGGTCGCTCTGCTGAGAGCCATACAGAGGATCGATCTTGCCGAAAAATACAGGAAATAGCAAAAGGAGGTAAACGTGAGCAAAAATATCGGTACATTGGTCCAGGTAGTCGGACCGGTAGTAGATATAAAATTCGAAAGCGGCCATCTGCCTAAGCTCAATCACGCAATAGAGATAGACAATCACGGAACGCAGCTCATTGCGGAAGTCGCACAGCATCTCGGCGACGACATCGTGCGCTGCATCGCCATGGATTCTACCGACGGACTTTCCCGCGGACAGGAATGCCTCGATACCGGCGGCCCGATAACGGTACCTGTCGGCGATGCTACGCTCGGCAGAATGGTAAATGTTCTGGGTAAGCCGATCGACGGATTGGATATGGATATGGAAGGCGTCGAGAGGGCTTCCATACACAACGCTCCGCCGACATTCGCGGAACAGAAGACTGAACCGGAAATGTTCGAGACCGGCATAAAGGTGGTGGATCTTATCTGCCCGTATACAAAGGGCGGCAAGATCGGCCTCTTCGGCGGTGCCGGAGTAGGCAAGACCGTTCTTATACAGGAACTGATAAATAATATCGCTACACAGCACGGCGGACTTTCCGTATTTGCCGGCGTCGGCGAACGTACCAGAGAGGGCAACGACCTCTACTATGAAATGAAAGAATCGGGCGTGCTGGCCAAAACGGCACTCTGCTTCGGTCAGATGAACGAACCGCCCGGAGCCAGAATGAGGGTGGCGCTTACCGGCCTTACCATGGCAGAATATTTCCGTGATAAGGAAAATCAGGACGTGCTGCTCTTTATCGACAACATTTTCCGTTTCACGCAGGCAGGCAGCGAGGTCTCGGCGCTTTTGGGCCGTATGCCTTCCGCTGTGGGCTATCAGCCGACACTGGCGACGGAAATGGGCGCGCTTCAGGAAAGAATCACCTCCACCGACAAGGGCTCAATAACCTCCGTGCAGGCCGTATACGTACCGGCCGACGACCTTACCGACCCGGCGCCGGCAACGACATTTGCCCATTTGGACGCGACGACCGTGCTTAACAGGGCCATCACCGAAAAGGGTATATATCCGGCGGTCGATCCGCTCGATTCTACCAGCCGCATCCTTGATCCGCAGGTGGTCGGCGAGGAGCATTACCGTACGGCGCGCGCCGTGCAGGAGATACTGCAGAGCTATAAGGAACTGCAGGATATCATCGCCATACTTGGTATGGACGAGCTTTCCGAGGATCAGAAGCTGACGGTTTCCCGCGCCAGAAAGAT
>CAZIQU010000022.1:0-12199 GCA_964541445.1 uncultured Lachnospiraceae bacterium
TATACCTCAATGTGGATATGATACATGAAGCCATGAACGGTGACTGCAAACTCAGCTTTGTGTATTCTGAGTACGACATCGATAAAAAGCTGCATCCCAAATACGGCGGCATGATTTATAAGGTAAGCCCTTATCTGCTCACATGGCATGAGGATAACTACTATATGGTGGCTTGGCATGAACGATATAACAGGCTGGCGCATTTCCGTGTAGACAAGATGAGCGCCGCTGCCGTGCTTAACGAGCCGAGGGAAAAGCTCGCCGCCGCGTTTGACCCTGCCGAGTACGCGCTTACCGTTTTCAGCATGTTCGGCGGCTCGCTGCGCCGCGTGGAAATATGCTTCGATATATCGCTTATCGGTGTGGTCATCGACCGTTTCGGCAAGGAAATATTTATCAAAAAAGATGATGAAGGTCATTTCCGCGTCAGCGTGAATGTGCAGGTGAGCAATTCTTTTTTTTCGTGGATATTGCAATTCGGCGCCAAAGCGCGGATAATCTCCCCGGCGGATGTCGTGGCGGAAATGAAAAGGCTGATAGATGAAGCAGCCTCGCTTTACCGATAGATAAAAAAGGAAAACCAAATGGGTATAAAAAAATTCGCGGTATCTCTCAGCCGCGCTTACCGAACCAATGAAAAGGCACGCCGCATTATTTTTATCGGCGTCATCGCCGTAATGTTTCTGCTGATGTTTTTTTTAACAAAAGCCTATCCGTTTCTGGCCGACGATGTAGATTATTCGTATGTTTACTGGACTGATCGGCCGCTTGCCTCTTTGGGTGATGTGTTTGAGTCGGTAGGGCGCTATTATGTGAACTGGGGCGGGCGGATATTCATGACCTTTGTTACGCAGATGAATGCGCTTTTGGGTAAGGCGTTTTTTAGCTTTTCCAACGCTTTTATCTACTGCCTGTTTATTTTGTTGGTATATAAACTCACCTCCCGGTCGATGAAATACGATGTTATGCTTCTCATCCTGATAAATCTGGGTATTTGGGCTTTCAATCCTTCATGGGAGGAATCGATGCTCTGGCTTACCGGGTCAAGCTACTATATGTGGTATATGCTTTTCCCTCTGGCCGCGCTTATCCCCTACAAAAAATATCTGTTGGGCGAAAAAGTCACATACGGGCCGCTCGGCGTTGCGGGAATGTTTGCGGTATCGCTCATCTCCGGCAATTCTCTGGAAAACATGGCCGCCGGGCTTATCGCTATGGCTGTGGGCGCACTCATACTAGCCTATGTCCGCGAAAAGAAATTTAATGTGCTCTTTGCCGCGTCGCTTATCGGCACGGTAAGCGGCTTTGCGCTCAACTATTTTTCTCCCGGTCTGGCCAACAGAATAGCGATAACTGCCGAACACGCTCAGCCCAGCAGCGTCAGCGGTATCTACACCTATATAAGCCGCTTCAATAATATAACCATCTGCTTTATCGATTTTATGCTGCCGCTGATAATCGGTTTTGTTCTGCTGTTCATATTTTATGCCCACTATGAAAAAGATAAAAATGTCATGCTCGCTTCCGGCGCATTCGCGCTTTTGGCCTTAGCCTGCGCTTACAGCATGGTCATTTCTCCTTCGTTTCCTTATCGTGCCTGGCTGCCTTCGCTGCTGGCGCTGGTAATCGCTTCGGGGCTGCTGCTCGGCTCGATAAAAAAGAATGCCGACTTTATTGCCAAACTGTCATTCGCGCTGATCGTTTTGGCGGCGCTGCCGTTCGCGCTGAGCGTGCGAAATATGTTTTTGTATATCCAAAGCGACAATGTAGGCTTGAGCATCACCGGTTCACTGCCGCAAATTCGCGATATGCTTATTGCCGTGATAAACCGTTTGCCGTATAAGGTGTAAATACTGTTAAATGAGCTTATGCCGGGCGGCCGGGGTGCGGGTGCTTTCAGTTTTTAATCTTCAGTGTTTTCAGATATGCTTTTTTATCCGCGTCTATGCGGCGGCTTTCCAGCGCCTTCTGTATAGCTTTATTATGCGTCCAAATGTCGAGCCTATGCTCTATAATATACGGTAAAATCGCCTCATACTGCTTGGCAAGCGCGGTGGCGAAAAACCAGGCTCTCATCATATTTATGTAGTATTCCTCCGAATGTACCGCCGCGGCCAGCTGCGGCACATCGGGCGAAAAAGCATCGCCTAAAAAGTGGTTCATCAGCATATTCAGCGCGAAGCGTACAGCATAGATGTCAGATGAAGATGTCCATAGCTTTATTTTTTCATAGAGCGCCGGTAAATTACGGGCAAATACTTTCGGTGAAATGCTGTCGCAGGTAGCCCAGTTGTCGATATAAGGAAAGAATGCTTCCATGCGGGCGGCCGCTTCGTCAAAATCGTTTAGCCTCTCTATCAAAAAGCCGTGCAGATTATTTTCCTCATAATAAAAGTGCGGCAATGTGTTTAAAAAATCTGTCGCCGCGGCGCTGCCGCTCAGCTCTTTGGCCAGCTGCCTTACCTGCGGCGTACGCACGCCGATAACTCGTTCGGGCGCGACTGTCGGCATGAGCCGGCATTGAAATTCACGGTATTGTATATCCCGCAGCGCTGAAAGTCTGTCTGTTATTTCCCGGTTTGTCATTATTTGCTCCTTATCGATAAATTATATGCTTAACGGCCGTTTTTGACAAGAGCCTTGAGCCGGCGTATGTTTTTCTGTATTTTGCGCGGGAAATAAACGGGTATTTGCTGTTGAGCGATAAAAATTTTCCTAACCGGCGGATTTTGTAGTATCATATTATAAAATTATCCGTATACGGAAAAGCAGGAGAAATAAAATGGATTATGCGGCCGAATCGCTGAAAAAACATGCCGAATGGCAGGGCAAAATAGAAATAGAAAGCCGGGTACCGGTGGAAACCAGGGAGGATCTTTCTCTGGCTTATACTCCGGGTGTTGCCCAGCCGTGTCTGGAGATCCAAAAGGATCCGCAAAAAAGCTTTACACTTACCGCCAGACATAATTTATGTCTGGTAGTTACCGACGGCACTGCGGTGCTGGGCCTGGGCGATATCGGCCCGGAGGCGGCCATGCCGGTCATGGAGGGCAAGTGTGTTCTCTTCAAAACCTTCGGCAATGTCGACGCGTTCCCCTTATGCGTAAAAAGCAAGGATGTAGATACGATAGTGGATACCGTTTATTTGATATCCGGTTCCTTCGGCGGTATCAACCTGGAAGATATCGCCGCGCCGCGCTGCTTTGAAATAGAAAAAAAGCTTAAAGAAAAGTGCGATATCCCCGTATTCCATGACGATCAGCACGGTACGGCCGTGGTGACTCTTGCCGGGCTGACGAATGCTCTCAAGCTCACCGGGAAAAATCCCGCCGAGGTCTCCGTTATTATCAACGGTGCCGGTGCGGCGGCAATAGCCATAACGAGGCTGCTGCTTAAAGCCGGTTATAAAAATATCGCGCTGTGCGACCGAACCGGCCTGATTTACAAAGGACGCGCCGAGGGCATGAATCCGATAAAAAATGAGATAGCCGAGCTAACAAATCTGTCGTGCCGCCGGGGTGCATTGGCCGACGGCGTAGCAGGTGCCGATATTTTCATCGGCGTATCCGCCCCCAAGACGCTTACCGCCGCTATGGTAAGTACCATGAACAGTCAGGCGATAATATTCGCCTGCGCCAATCCGACGCCGGAAATATTCCCGGAGGAGGCTCTGGCCGCCGGTGCAGCCGTTGTGGCAACCGGGCGCAGCGATTACCCTAACCAGATCAACAATGTGCTGGCTTTCCCCGGTATCTTCCGCGGTGCCTTTGATGTGAGAGCGGCTGATATCAACGATGAAATGAAGCTGGCGGCAGCCGAAGCGCTGGCATCGCTTATTGATGACGACGAGCTGAACGGCAGCAACATTATTCCTTCGGCGTTCGATAAAAGGGTGGCTCCGGCAGTGGCGGCGGCGGTGGCGGCGGCCGCGGTTAAGAGCGGCGTTGCCCGGTTGAAGTAATATTTCGGCGGTATCGAAATGAGAGAAATAAATGCAGATGAAATTGAGAAGGCCGTAGGTGAGCTGTGTATAGAAGCCTGCTGCCGGCTCAGCGATGATATATACGAAGCCTTATGCCGGGCTCAGCGCGAGGAGATTTCCGCTGCCGGGCGTGACGCGCTTGCCGATATAACCGCCAATGCCAGGATAGCTCGGGAAAAGACCGTACCAATCTGCCAAGATACCGGTATGGCGGTTGTTTTTGTGCAAATAGGGCAGGAAGTGCATATTACGGGCGGCAGCTTTACCGAGGCGATAAATCGCGGCGTGGCGCGCGGCTACACCGAAGGCTGTCTGCGAGCCTCTGTGGTGCGCAGCCCTTTTGAACGGATCAACACCGGTGACAATACCCCGGCTGTTATTCACTGCGAGATCGTGCCCGGCGACAAACTGACGCTTACTGTATGCCCCAAAGGAGCCGGCAGTGAAAACAAAAGCCGCATAAAAATGCTGGCGCCGGCAGACGGCCTGACCGCCGCCGCCGATTTTGCGGTGGAAACCGTGCGGCTGGCTGACGCCGGGGCCTGCCCGCCGATGATTGTGGGCGTAGGGTTGGGCGGCAATCTTGAGGAGTGCGCCTTGGCTGCAAAAAAAGCGCTGTGCCTGCCCATAGACAGCCGCAGCGGCGATAAGCAGGTTGATGAATTTGCCGATATGCTGCTTTCGCGAATAAATGCGTTGGGTATCGGCCCGGCCGGGCTGGGCGGAAGCACAACTGCTTTGAAGGTAAATGTTATCGCCTTGCCGACGCACATTGCGCAGCTGCCCGTGGCCGTGAATATCGGCTGCCATGTGACAAGGCACGCGCAGCGCGTGCTGTGATTTCTTGCAAAAGCGAGGTTTTTTCTATGACTGTAAAGATAAATGCGCCCTTCAAAAACGGCGGGCTTGATTCTCTTCACGCGGGGGATCGCGTTCTGCTCTCCGGCACGATTTATACGGCCAGAGACGCGGCGCATGAGATACTGTTCGCGATGCTGCGCGACGGTGAAAAGCTGCCTTTTGATATTGATGGCAGCGTAATATATTACTGCGGCCCGTGTCCGGCCAAGCCGGGTGAGATCATCGGCTCAGCCGGGCCGACCACAGCCGGGCGTATGGACGCTTATACGCCGTTGCTGCTTGACAGCGGTATGAAGGCCATGATAGGTAAGGGACCGAGAAACGACGCTGTTACCGCGGCCATAAAGAAAAACGGCGCCGTTTATTTCGGCGCTGTCGGCGGAACGGGGGCGCTTATAGCCGGGTGTGTACGTGCCTGTGATACGGTTGCCTTTCCCGAGCTGGGTTGCGAGGCAGTGCGCCGCCTTACCGTGGAGGATATGCCTCTTACGGTACTTACCGATACCGCCGGCAATGACCTTTACCGGCTGCGTGCGAAACAATAGAATTATTTGTGTGAATGGTTGTAGATGAAATCTTCAGCTGCTTTGTAAGTATGGCAGTAGATATCAAAATCGTTATCTTCGGACGATATACCTTCATAGCCCAAGGCGGACAGCAGATCTTGCTGCGAGTGGTATCTCGCTATCAGGCATCGTGTCAGCTCATGAGCTTCCGCATAAAAATCCCGCATAATTTTCCCTACCTGTGATAGGTAAATTATAGATAAAAGCCGCAGTTTTTTCAATAACTGCGGCAGATTAAAAAACGCAAATTCCGACAAATTTCTGCAGTATTATTTTACAGCAGGAATGTCTGTCCGGGTTTTTCCAAAAATATTGTTTCCGGCAGCTCGCTTTGATGTTTTTTATACACCTTATAGGTTTTATAAAGCAGTTCGCCGGTATCATATTTTTTATCGGGCAGATGCGATATCACTACCGTCTGCGGCTTGAGCTTTTGTATGATGCGGCGTCCCTCCGCCAGACCGATAAAGATGAAGGGCGCAATCAGCACATCGATCTCACGGTCAAAAAGCTGGGTATTCTCAAAATTGGCCATGCTTGCCTGCGCGTCACCGAGATGCAGAAACGATTTGTTTCTTATCTCAAAAAGATAAGCATAATTATCAACACGCTGTTTTTCCGCGCCGTCATGGTCAAGCGCCGTAATCTCAAAGTTTATGTCCTTAAGCTTCACACGCATTGATTTATTTTTTTCCAGAGTTATCGGCCATACCTGTGAAGACAGAATCTCGTTGTAATTGTTTTGGCTGCGTATCATGCTGAGAACCTGCGGAGTGCCGAGCATTTGCGTGAGCTTGTTGCGCTTGAGTATCTCGTTTACGGCGTAGGCGTCAAAATGATCCGGATGGTGATGGGTAAAAAGCATCAGGTCGATGTTATTGTACGGCTCGTTATTGAGCAGCATTTTTTCCAGAGTTTTATTGGCCACCGAGTAATACGGCTTGGTCTGCTGGATATGAACTCCGTCCACAAGCACTTTTTTGTTTCTGTATTCTACCGTTATACCGGAATTCGCAATATAAGTAAGTAAGATTTTGCCTGATGCCATCGAATATCTCCGCAGTAAATTGTAATATTACTGTTACATTATAGCCTATAGGGTGTATAATACCAATATAAGAGCGGAAAAAACTAATTGTTTTTTAATATAGGGTAAACAAGATATTAATAAGAAATTATTATAATATTAAAAATTCCGGTCAAAGATGAGACAGCAGATGAAAAACGGATCTGACAATAAAATGACGGTGCGCACCAGAAAAGATAACTTTCTTAACAAGATCAACGATTATCTTTTCGGCGGCCGTGCCAAAGTAATGTATATAAAAAGCGGCGATGAACGCATCATGAGCTTTCCGTGGCTTATCGCCATACTTTTTTTACTGGTCTTTGATGTACCCTCGTGGGTAATAGCTATCCTGCTGTTGTTTCTGATTATATTCGATCTGGATTTAAGTGTGGAATCAAGAGTGAAAAAAGACGAAATGAGCGAAGCTACGGTAAAGGTGGAGAAATACCGCGAGAAGAAGACGGATCGCCGCCGCAGTGATGTGACCGTCAAAGACGGCTACTATGAGTTCAGGATATAAGGAGAAGTATTGATGAAGAAAGTGCTGATAATCGAAGACGAGCAGAAACTGTCCCGATTCGTACAGTTGGAATTGGAGCATGAAGGGTACAGCTGTGAAACCGCAGACGACGGCAGACGCGGTTATACCATGGCGCAGAGCGGCAAGTACGATATTATCCTTCTTGATCTTATGCTGCCCAGCTTGAGCGGCATCGAGATCTGCCGCAGGCTGCGGGCCGAGGGCGTAAACACGCCTATTATAATGCTTACCGCCAAGGGCGATGTCTCTGACAAGGTTACCGGGCTGGATGTCGGCGCCGATGACTATATGACCAAGCCGTTTGCCATAGAGGAGCTGCTGGCGCGTATGCGCGTGGCGCTGAAAAATACCGACAGGGTGGCTATGGCGCCTCTTGTCAAGGCCGGCCGCCTTACGCTCGATAAAAATAAGTACGAAGTGAAATTTGACGATACGCCCATTGTGCTTACCAAAAAGGAATTTGAGCTGCTTACTTATCTTATGGTCAATAAGAATATCGTGCTTTCCCGCGAACAGATTGTGGAAAATGTCTGGGGGTATGAGTACGAGGCGGAAACGAACGTGACCGATGTCTACATTCGTTATCTGCGCAGCAAAATAGATGAGGCTTTCGGCACCGGTTACATTAAAACGATCAGAGGCGTAGGGTATCAGTTTAAGGATGAAGAAGACTGAGACAGGCAAACAAAAAAATATTTTCGATACCTATAAATACTCACTCAAACATCGCATATCGGCGGTATATGCCGTAATATATACCGTCGTTTGCGCTATTGTAATGATCTTGTTTGCCGCCGGTTCTTTTTTTTACAAAATGCAGGCTCTCAATGCCGAAACATTATCGCTGGCCTCAACGATAAGCGCTGTTTCCGACCGCACCGGGCTGGCCGGAGATGAATTCCGGTTTTATCTTAATTCTTTGCGCCTGTCTGACGGCGTATCCGAAATATACATATACGACAGCGGCGGTAATTTCGTGACCGGCACCAAGCTTATACCCGATGAACAGATAAATATAACCGAAAAGAAAACGGGGGCGTTTCCCGGCGAGCTTTCTCTGCAAAAACGTATATATACCGCCGGCGGCGCCTTCCGCAGCGGTGAGATCGTCTATACCGTGGCCGTTATCTACGACATTTCCGCCACGGTCAGCAGCGTGCAGCTGGGCGTATATACCATGTGCCTGTGTATGATTGTCGGTCTGGCGGTGTTTTCGGTGGCCGGCAGCGTGCAGACCTCGCGCATGCTCAGGCCGCTTAGTGAAATATCGCATGTGGCCAAGAAGATCAGCGGCGAAAACCTCAATCTGCGCATAAATGTGGAAAATACCCGTTTTGAGCTGAACGATCTTGCCGAGACAATAAACGACATGATGGATAGAATACAGAGCTCATACGACCGGCAGAAGCGGTTCGTTTCCGATGTGTCGCACGAGCTGCGTACGCCTATTTCGGTAATCTCCGGTTACGGCTCCATGCTCAAGCGTTGGGGTAAAGACGACGAGGCGATCCTTGACGAGTCAATAGAGGCCATTATCAGCGAGAGCACAAATATGCAGGAACTGGTGGAAAAGCTGCTTTTTCTCACGCGCAGCGACAACAACACCGCCAAGTACGAATTTAAAAAAATTGCCGTCAGTCCGTTGGTAACCGCCGCTGTACGCGAAGAGCTTATGGTTCATGACGGCTTCGAAATAACCGCCGATGTGCAGAGCGATGTTTCCGCAGAGCTCGACGAGATGAGCTTCCGGCAGATCGTGCGTATCTTAGTGGATAACGCAGTCAAGTATTCGGGGCAGTCCCGCCGTGTGGATGTGAGCTTAAAGGGCCAAAAAGATTATTTCGAGCTGTCGGTCGCCGATCACGGCATCGGCATCTCACCGAAAGATTTGCCCAATATATTCGACCGGTTTTACCGCGCCGACGAATCTCGCGCCAAGGAGACCGGCGGTTACGGTCTGGGGCTTTCCATCGCCAAAGCCATCGTCGCCGGCCACGGCGGTCATATATCGGTGCGGACAAAACCCGGTGCCGGTACTGTTTTTACCGTAGAAATACCCTACGCGCATACGGAAAATACTGCCGCCGCCGTCTTTTGAACAGCACAAAAGACAGCAGCGGAGGTAAAACAGCGGGTATTGACAAGCGGGCTTCATAGGCATATAATAATAAATCGGTTAGCTTCAGGAGGATATAATTTTGTCTGTTGAGCCCGTAGGACGGCGACTCTGCATATCATTTTTTCATATATTTAAATTATCATACGTAAAAACGGCAGCTATCGGCTCTCTCGGCAGCAATGGCTGGCTTTGGTTTGTGCTTTTGCTGTTTTTAATTATCGGCGCCGGCTATTTCGCCGCCACCGAGACCGCATATTCCACTGTAAATAAGATCAGAATCAAAAATCTGGCGGAAAACGGCGATAAGCGCGCCCGCAGGGTGACGGCTATACTCGAAAAAATGGAAAAAGCACTCTCCACGCTGCTTATCGGCACGAATGTTTTTCATATTTCCTGCGCTTCGATTGCCACGATGGTGGCAACAAAGCTCTGGGGCGTCGGCGCCGTAGCCTATTCCACTGTTGTCATAACTCTGATAATTTTCATGTTCAGCGAAATGATACCCAAAAGCTACGCCAGCGACAACGCCGAAAAAACGGCTCTCGCCGTCAGCGGCTCGCTTGCCTTTCTGATGAAGGTGCTGACGCCGTTTACTTTTGTTTTTACCAAAATAAGCGAGCTTTTCGTGCGTATTTTTACCGAGGATAAAAAACCGACTGTCAATGAGGACGAGCTTTACGATATCATCGAGACCATACAGGAAGAGGGCTCAATCAAGGAAAATAAGAGCGATCTTATATATTCGGCGCTGCAATTCGACGATATCTCCGTATCCGATGTGCTGACGCCGCGAATAGATGTGGTGGCCGTGGATATCGGCGACAGCGTAAACGAGATACTTGCCGTGGTAAAAAGCGTCAAATTCTCGCGCATACCGGTAAAAGACGGCTCGGTGGATAATATGGTCGGCGTGCTCAATACCCGGCGTTTTATAAAAAACTATATCAATTATAAAGAAAAGCTCGATATTAAAGGGGTGGTCGACGCGCCTTTTTATGTACATAAATCCATGCCTGTCGATGTCCTTCTGAAGGAAATGAGTACAAAGAAACAGCACATGGCTATTGTCCGCGACGAATACGGCGGTACCCTCGGGATAGTTACCTCCGAAGATATTCTTGAGGAGCTTGTCGGCGATATCTGGGATGAAGACGACGAGGTTAAGTTTGAGATAAAAAAACTTACCGACAACAGCTACGAAGTCAGCGGCGATATGAACGTAGACGATGTGCTGCGGCGTATAGATTTTGAAGATTACGAGCGCGAAGAAGTAGAATATAAGACAATGAGCGCCTGGACTTTGGAGTTTTTTGACGAAGCTATACCTCACGAGGGCAGTTCATTCTCTTACAAAAATCTTACTGTCACCGTCAGCGAAATGCAGCATCATCGCATCACCAAGCTGATAATAACCGTCTGCGAAGCCGAGATTGCTCCCGACGGCGAAAAGGGGGCTGAGTAATGACGCGGCAGATATTCGCGGCGGCCGCATCGGCTGCTTCGCCTGACACATATATTTATATCACCGTGCTGATAATCCTTTCCGCGTTTTTCTCTGCTTCCGAGACGGCCTATGCTTCGGCGAACCGTCTGCGATTAAAGAAAGCGGCTGAGAACGGCGGCCTGCGGGCCCGTACCGCTCATTATATAGCCGATAATTTCCAGAACGCGCTTTCCACTATTTTGGTCGGCAACAACTTGGTGAATATAGCTTCATCATCTCTGGCCACGGTCATTGCGCTGTCGCTGGTAGGCGAACAGGGCACTGTGTATGCCACTGCGCTTATGACGGTAATAATACTTATTTTCGGCGAGATCGTGCCGAAAAATATTGCCCGCGAACATTCCGAAAGCCTGACAAGGGCGTTTGCCCTGCCGCTGCGCTTTCTGATGATTATTACCAAGCCGATAGTGGCGGTGCTGCAATGGATGATCAGAGGCATAGCCGATTTGTGGGGCGGCAGCGGCAGCAACGAGGCCGGGGTTACCGAGGACGAGCTCTCCACGATAATTGAGATGGTCGAGGATGAGGGCGTTATTGACAGTGACCGCAGCGAGCTTTTGCAGTCGGCCATCGACTTTTCCGATATCACCGCTCAGGAGATCATTACGCCGCGTGTGGATATGCTGGCCATAGATATAGACGAAAGCTTCGATGAGATCGCGCATATCGCCAATACTTCGCCTTATTCCCGCATACCAGTGTATAAGGACAGCATTGACAATATCATCGGTATCCTTTATCTTAATCTGTTCTTCAAAAAAGCCATCGACGGCCGTGAATTCGATATACACGAGATGCTTATCGAAACATGCTATGTGCCGAAAACGCTGAAGCTGCCGTATGTACTGGCTGAGCTGAAAAAGCGCAAACAGCATTTGGCTATAGTTACCGATGAGTACGGCGGCACGCTCGGCATGCTTACCATTGAGGATGTGCTGGAGCAGCTGGTAGGTGAGATATGGGACGAGACTGATGAGATCACCAGCGAATTCCGCGATAAGGGCGATGGTACTTATGAGATCAGCGGCGATCTGAGCATATATGAATTTCTGGAGTATCTCGACCTTAACGAGAGCTGTTTTACGGGCGAATACACCACGGTAGGCGGTTGGGTGATAGATATGCTCAACGGCTTCCCCAATGTCGGCGACTCCTTTGAATTTATGGGTTTTAAAATAACGGTCACCGAAATGGACGATCTGCGTGTCGTTACGGTAAAAGCCGAGAAGCTGCCCGCGGAAGAAGATAACGATAAATAGATTGTTACAAAAGTGTACGGCATAAGACAGGGCGTATCGCGGTGTGCGATACTCTCATGTATTTACAAAAAATATATACAGGAGAAAAAATGAGCAATTTCAGAGATCGCGGATCAACAGACAGCGGCAGTAAAGATAGCATCGAACCATCTGCGGAGAAAAAAATTCCGGAACGAGGAAATGCTACAAGTCGTGGCTCAACACGATAAATGATAAAGATTTTGGCATATGGAAGGAAAACAGCGAGCTTTTCCTGCACGATGATTTCTTTGACGATCCCGTAACCGGTGAGCAAAGA
>CAZIQU010000023.1:0-8790 GCA_964541445.1 uncultured Lachnospiraceae bacterium
CCTTCCGCGATTAGGAACCGTTTAGGGTCCGGGGAATTCGGAATCCCCGGCGCGTTTTGTAGCTTTTGCGCGGTCAAAAGCGGAAAATCCCTTGGTTTTTAAATCAAACGAAATGCGGCCCTTCATTTCGTTTGAAGAGGAGCAAATGTGAGGCGCTAAAGCGCCCTGCGCGCGATGTATGCAATCTCAGAAAAAATGTGGCATAAAACAAACTCACCGAAACCGCGGCATTTCGGTTTCGGTGAAAAGGAGGTGTCCGGCAAGCATACAAGCACGGCATTTTTAATGCCGCGCGCTAAAGCGCGCCGTGACAGCGACGCGCGGGCGCGCCACAGCCGAGCAATTTGCGACGAGGACAGGTCTGTTTTTTGCGCTCAATATTTAGAGCATTTTCAGCCTTTAAACTCCAACTTTCACACTCCAAGCTTCACGCTGCATTACCTTGACATGCTGCGCAAAAGGCCTCCCCAAAACGGGGAGGCCCTGTTAATCTGTCTTGACTCCGCCTTTCTTCATCGGCAATAATGTGCCGTATTGCGGCGACGGTGACGGCGAAAAGTAAGAGTAAAATATTTTTTGTTTATGGTTATTTGGACTTTTCCACGGCTTTCAGCATTTTTTCCGCTTCCTCGTGCCTGCCCATGATCAGCAGATGCTCATCTTCCTTAAAAACATAATCTGCCGTGGGCATAGGCTCTACTCTGCCGTCTTTTTTAGTCGCCAGAATCGTTACGCCGTATTTCGCGCGGAAATTAAGCTCGGCAATGGATCTGCCGATCCATGAGGGCATAAGCGGTATCTCGTAGATGGAAACATCCTTGCTCAGCTCATAATAATCAAACAGCTTAGTGGCGCTGCAGCGCACCGCAACCTTTTCGGCTACATCCATTTCCGGATAGATTACTTCATCAGCGCCGATCTTCAGCAGAAATTTGGCCTGAATGTCGCGCGACGCCCGGCTGATCACCAGGGGCGCGCCCAGCTCTTTCAGCAGTGAGGTGATCTCCAGACTGCTTTGGAAGTTGGTGCCGATACACACGAAGCAGATATCGAAATTATTGACGCCGAAGCTTCTCAGCACATCTTCACGGGTACAGTCGGCAATCTGCACGTTAGTGGCAAACGGCATTACCTCCTCGAGGTTTTCCTCCTGCTCGTCAACGACCATGACCTCGTTGCCGAGCTCTATAAGCTTTTTGGTGAGATGTTTGCCGAAACGGCCCATGCCGATCACAAGCATTGATTTCATTTGATGTTACCTGTCCTTTAACCGATATTTATTTTTTCCTCCGGCATTATCACCGAAGACTGTGTACGTGTGTCAACAAAGAGCAGCGCGAAGGACATGCTGCCTACCCGCCCGCAGTACATGAGCAGTATGATCAGCAGGCGCGAAAAAGTGTTCAGGGCGGTGGTTATGCCCGCTGTCAGCCCGACCGTGCCGATAGCGGAGGCTACCTCAAATATTACATCCAACGGCGCCAGCCCCGGCATTACCGCGGTTATGGCGACCGCGGCGATGAAAGCCAGCGAGAAGTTTATCGTCACTACGAAGGACGCGCGTCTGATGGCGTCATCCTCAAGCCGCCTGCCGAAAATGTTGTTGTATTTGCGGTTGTGCATCGAGGAAGCGGCGGCGGCGATTATTACCGCCAGAGTGGTCACCTTAACGCCGCCGGCGGTGGAACCGGCGGAGCCGCCGACAAACATCAGAAAAACGGTCATCAGCTTGGCTGCCGGTGTGAGAGCGCCCATATCGACAAAGTTGAAGCCCGCCGTACGCGGCGTGACCGACTGGTAAAACGAGGCGCACAGCTTCTGCATGAAGCCCATGTCAGCCAGAGTGTTGTTATATTCAAAAAGCATAAAAAACACCGTGCCGCCCAAAAGCAAAATGCCCGTCATGCTCAGCGCGATTTTGCTGTGCAGCATATAGTTTTTGAAATGCAGCTTATGCCGGCAGATATCGTCCCACACGAAAAATCCGATGCCGCCGATAACAATCAGGGCGCAGAGGGTGAGGCATATTATGGGATCGTTGATAAACAGTGTAAACGAAGAATACTGCGCGAACCTGCCCATAAGATCAAAGCCGGCGTTGCAGAAGGCGGAAATGGAATGGAACACTCCGTAAAAAGCGGCGCTGCCGACGCTCATGTGCGGCAAAAAGCGCACGAAAAGAATCAGCGCGCCCGCGCCTTCAAATAAAAGTGTACCCTTGAGTATGCGCTGGAAAAGACGTACTATCCCGCCGATGGAATAGGTATTGACGCTTTCGCGGAGCATGTCGCGCATACCCAGCCCGATCTTGCGGTGCATAAAAAAGGAGAACATGACGGCTACCGTCATGAAGCCGAGCCCGCCGACCTGTATGAGCGCCAGTATGACGATCTGCCCGAAAAGAGTCCATTGGGAGAAGGTATCGGCCACCACCAACCCGGTAACGCACGAGGCGGAGGTGGCGGTGAAAAGGGCGCTGAGTATGCCGATGCTCTCGCCGTTTTTGCTGGCAAAGGGCATCGCCAGCAGCACCGTGCCCAAACAGATTATTATAAGATAACCGACAGCGATGCGCTTCGGATAAGATACTTTATGATAATGCGCCATTTTATCTTCAGTCATAGCCTTCCTCTTAAGCATGCTCATTCTACAATAAATAATCCCTCTTTGCAATAGCCGCGGCTGATTGCCTCGTTAATGCCGCGCAAACAAAAAAAACCCCCTGCCGGGGATAAAAATCATAATGGTGGCGGCGATTGGACTTGAACCAATGACCCACCGGGTATGAACCGATTGCTCTAGCCAACTGAGCCACGCCGCCATAAGATACCCGAATATTCTATAATAAAAATGCTGTTTTGTCAATAAAATGAACCGATATATTTTACAGAGCCACCTTAATCAGCGCGTCTATCTCCAGACCGAGTCTTTTTACGGCGGCAGCGTATTCGTAAGTCTCGGCGGTGGTATAAAGGGTGATGCGTCTGCCGTTTGCGGCGACCAGCCCGGAAGCCTCGAGATATGCCTGCAGCAGCCGTGCCTGCTTTTCTGCCGGGTCGATAAGCGTAAGCTGCGGATATACCGCCGATATTTCCCGGGAAATGATGGGGAAGTGGCTGCAGCCCAGTATCAGCTTGGATATTTCGGGCGATGTGTGTACGATCGGGTCGATACACTCTTTGATTTTTTCATTGAGCAGCCCGATATTTTCCATCTGACTGTCGATTATCTTCGGCAGCGAAACGGAGGCTGACGATGTTATCTTTACATCGCTTCGCAGCGAGGCCAGCTTCTTTTCGTAGGTACGGTTGCTCACCGTGGCTTTGGTGGCTATCAGCCCGACGGTTTCGCCGGGAGCAGCCTGCTCGGCCACGGCCATAGCGCCGGCTTCAACGATATTTATCAGCGGCACATGGGCGGTAAGCCGCTCGGAAAATGAGCTGATGGTGTTGCAGGCCAGCAGCACGGTCTTTACACCCTTTTCCTCCAGAAAAGCGATCATGCGGTCCGCCAGAGCGACGATCTGCTCAGGGCTGCGGTTGCCGTAAGGCATGTTGGCGGAATCGCCTATATAGACGACTGATTCATGCGGAAAAAGCTCGATGACCTTAGCGGCGGCGGTCAGCCCGCCGACGCCGCTGTCGAGTATGCCTACCGGGGCGTTTATGTCATTTTTATTTACTGTTTTCATTTTTTCTCCGCGCGTTTTAAATAGTCACATCGGTGCCGATACGGTAGACTGTGTAATTTTCCAGCCTTTGTCTCATCTCATCGCTTAACTGCCGCACCTGCTGTGAAGGTGTGTACTTATTTATATATATGCAGCTGTGCAGCGCCTGTGTCATGTCATAAAGAGTGTAGGGCACGAGCATATCCAGCCCGTCAATCACCGCCGTGCGCATATAAGAGGCATCGGAGAGGCTGTGTGTCGTCATGTTGTTTTCCGCCTTCAATAGCTTCAAGCCGACAGAGATTATCTGTCGGGACGACATAGAGGTGGTGATATTCTCGCCCAGACAGCCGGGCAGACGGAAGATCATGGCTATATTGAAATTGCGCCGTACCTTCGTGATGACGCCCTGCAGCACTATCCGCTGGCGGGCGCTGCGGTCAAAGTCACCGTTGCCGGCGTAGCGCATTCGCGTGTAGGCGAGAGCCTGTTTGCCGTCAAAGAGAAAGCGGCCGGCTGACATACCGTCGGAGGGATGCGCCGAATCGTAGGTGCAATTTATATTGGCGAGGCAGTTGTTGAAGTTTTCCACTTCGCTCTCCGAGAGAGTCAGCTCGATACCGCCGACGGCATCGACTATCTCGATAAGCGATGAGAAATCAAAAGCGACGTAATCGCGTATGTTGAGGTCGAAATTACGGTTGAGGGTTTGTATCGCCAGCGTCGGCCCACCCATCAGATAAGCGGAATTTATTTTGTGAAAGCCGTTGTCGGGTATGTGTACATAGGTATCACGCAGTACCGAGGTGAAGGTCACTGAGCCGTTGTCACGGTCAAATGAGGCTATTATTATGGTATCGGTGCGCATATTGCCTTCGCCGTCGTCGGCATCGGTGCCGAAAATGGCGATATTGGTGATGTGCTCATCCTGATGAGCCTCGACGACGCCGGTATTTATCATCATCTCTTCATCGGTATCTGGCAGCGCCGTGCGGTTTATGAGCGCGAAGCGGGAAGCCGTGTAAATAACTACCCCCACGGCAATGATGATGACTAAAGCGACAGCGGTTTTTATCAGACCGAAAAGGCGCTTAAAAAAGCTTTTAGGCTCTTTTACCCGTTTTTTTATGCGTATTTTTATTTTTCGTGCCATTTATCTGTTTCTCAACTCGCGTATTATGTCAAGTACGGCGGCGGTGCTCTTTTCCACGCTGTCGTTGATGACGATATAATCGTACATGGGCGATTTCAGCATTTCTTCTTCGGCTTTTTCCAGCCGCAGCTGTATCTGCTCCGCCGTTTCGCTGCTGCGGCCGGTCAGCCGCTGCCGAAGTTCATCGAAGGAAGGCGGCATGATGAATATGAGCACCGCCCGGTCATTCTGTGCCTTTACCTGCATGGCGCCCTGAACATCTATCTCAAGTATTACATCATAGCCGTCGCCGATAAGTCCGTCTACATGGCTTTTAAGCGTGCCGTAGCGGTTGGTAAAATTGTCGGCGTGCTCGTAAAACTGACCGGCACGCACCCGTTTCTCAAATTCATCGGCCGAAAGAAAAAAATATTCCCGACCGTCGATCTCGCCGGCGCGGGGTGCGCGCGTAGTCGCGGAGACCGATATTCTCACTTTTTCGTCGGCCTCCGTCACGGCGCGGCATACTGTGGTTTTGCCGCTGCCTGAGGGCCCCGATATTACAAAAATATTGCTCATAAAAATGTACCGTTATTCGCTCTTTTTTATTCTATATTTTGAACCTGTTCGCGTATCTTTTCCAGCTCGGCCTTTATCTCGACCGCTATGGCGCTGATCTCAAAGCTGTTTGATTTAGAGGCGATGGTATTGGCCTCGCGGTTGATCTCCTGCAAGGTAAAATCAAGCTTGCGGCCTACCGGCTCGTCGGCGTTAAGCGCTTGAAGAAAGGCGTTCAGGTGGGCGCGGAAGCGTACCGTCTCCTCGGTTATATTGATTCTGTCGGCAAAAAGAGCCAGCTCCGTCATCAGGCGGTCTTCGTCTATTATACCGCTTTTGTAGTCCTCTGTATGCTTTTTCAGCGATTCATAGTAATTCCGCGGCAGCTCGTCGCTGAGTGCCTCAACGGCGGCAATCTTGCTTTCTAAAAAGGCAAGCCTCGCGGTGAAGTCAGCTTTCAGTGCCTCGCCTTCGGCAATGCGCGCTTTATCGAGCATCACCAGCGCCCGCGTCAGCACCGGGCTCAGCTCTTCCCACAGCTTTTCGGTATCGGCGGTATTATCCTCGGCGGTTATCACTCCGGGCATGCGCAGCAGCTCGGCGACACCGAAATTGTCGTTAAGCGCAGGGAAATCATTCTTTAACCCGGCGATCATCTCCATATAGGCTGCGGCAGCCGTGCGGTCGCAGACGATTGCCGCCTTGGCTGCGGCAGGCTCGTAATTGATGAAGACATCTATATGGCCGCGGCTCATCACTTCGCCCACGGCACGTCGGATGCGCTCCTCCAGCGGCGCCGCGGTTTTCGGCGCACGGATATTAAAGTCTTTATAGCGGTGATTAACTGAGCGCAGTTCGGCCGAAAATGTTCCGTCTTCGTATTCGCCCCGGGCGCTGCCGTAGCCGGTCATGCTTTTCATCGGTATTCACCTCGCGTCGATTGTCGTTTTCTCCGATTATACCATAGCGGCGGTGACTTTTGACTTTATTGCCGCAAAGAAATGTGATATGATGATTGTACTATGTTGAGTGAAAAAGATAATAAAACCAGAATACCGTATGAGCATTACCGTGAGGAATTCGCCGCCGCCGATCCGGCGGAAATGGCCGCCCGCACCGGTATCGCCTACGACAAAGACAAACAGACTTTCAGAGTGCGCATCATGGGGCGCGGCTGCGATGTTAAATGGCCCGAGCTTACGGCCGCCGACACGCAGGGTAATGAGTATTGCGAATACAACGCTCTTATTCTGACAGCGAGATTTCTCACCGCCGGGCATGCAGTGCCGACGCGCGGCAAGATGATCAGTTATACCGATATGCCGGCCGGCGATCTGTATTATCAGGCCTTCAAGGGCCGCTGTCTTTCGCGGCTGGCGTACACTTTCGGCACTAAACCGGAAGCGTTTAAAAAGGCGATGGAGGCTTTGGGCGCGGAGAAATATGATGCCGGTGACGCCGCTTACCGTTTTGAGGTATTCAACGGTTTCTATCTGTGCATGGCCATCTGGCTGCCCGATGAGGATTTCGGGCCCAGCGCGCAGATACTGTTCAGCGATAATTTTCCGGAGGTGTTTTCCACCGAGGATGCTTCCGTCTGCGGCGATATAGCAATTTCCGCCGCCAAGAAAGCGGTATGTTAAGAAAAGCGAAAAACCGTTAAATTCACGTTAAAACGCTGCTTAACGCGGCGGCGCGGGCGTATAATACGGCGTAAAAACTGTGAGGTGGGAGGACGAATGGAAACGGAATACGATGATAAGACCATGGAGAGCCTGCGCGGCAAAAAAGGCTTTTTATGCGATATGGACGGCGTTATTTACCACGGCAACCGCATACTTACCGGCGTGAAGGAATTTGTGGAATGGCTTTACCGTGAGGACAAGAGTTTTCTCTTTCTCACCAACTCCAGCGAGCGCAGTCCGCTTGATCTGAAGCATAACCTGGAGCGAATGGATCTGCATGTGGACGAGAGTCATTTTTATACCAGCGCTTTGGCGACGGCCAAATTTCTCGGCAAGCAGGCGCCGGGCTGCTCGGCTTATGTGATCGGCGCGCCCGGTCTGCTCAACGCCCTTTATGAAGCCGGCATTACCATGAATGAGGTTAACCCCGATTATGTAGTGGTCGGTGAAACATATAATTATAATTATGAATGTATAAAAAAAGCCGTCAGACTGGTGCGTGACGGCGCCCGCCTTATCGGCACCAACACCGATGTGACCGGGCCGGGAGAGAGCGGCATCATTCCCGCCTGCCGCGCGTTGATATCGCCGATAGAAATGGCGACCGGCAAAAGCGCTTATTTCGTCGGTAAACCCAATCCGCTGATGATGCGCACAGGGCTGAAAATGTTGGGCTGCCACAGCAGCGAAGCGGTGATGGTGGGCGACAGAATGGATACCGATATTGTTGCCGGTATTGAGACCGGCCTTGATACGGTGCTGGTGCTTTCCGGGGTGACTTCGCGCGACGATCTGGCCGATTACCCATATCGCCCCCAGTATGTGTTCAGCGGGGTCGGCGATATAGTAAAGAGCGAAAATATATGAAATAATATATGTTTAAAAGACACGGCGAGGCTCTGCTTCGCCGTGTCTTTATATAATAAGGTCAATAGCGGTACTTTGCCGCTGCCGATAAACATATCGAAAAAGAAATTCATTGCGGTTCAAGATGTGCGGAAATATTTTTATCTTAATGTTATCTCAGTTGCCGCCGTTACCGCTGCCGCTGCCGTTACCATAACCACTGCCGTTACCATAACCGCTGCCGTTTCCATAACCGCTGCCGTTTCCGCCGCCGTATCCGTTGCCGTTGTTATTGGAATTCTCCCCGCCGCTGCCGTAACCGCTGTCGCTGCCATCGGACAGTGCGTTGATCCGATCATGGATCTGCCGCATATTCAATTCGCTGATATCATCTATACTGATACTCGGGTCAAGCGCGGCCAGCTCGAGATAGGCGCGATATTTACCAAATGAAAGCCCTGCCGCATGTGCTGCCGCTACTTCGTCGCTGTCAGCGCATTGACATTCGATATTCGCCGCCGCTGCATAATCGCATGACGATATACGCACACGCATTTTTTCACTCAGCTCGTCGGTTCTGCCGACAACAGTGATCGAAACATATCCGTCATTTTCCAAATACGTCTGCATATATGCACAGCTGAGCAGTTTATCCAACGCGTCATAATAACTGATGCCTTGCAGCTTTACTTCAGCGGCAAGTTGTTCTCCGTCTTTATTATATCCCTTTACCGATACGACTTTGTTGAAACGGTTGATGTTGAGCTCGATAGAAGGATTGACATCTACGCTGATCGCGGCGACCGGTGTAATATAGAAGCGGTAGCCGCCGAAACAGAGCATGAAAAACGCGATACAGGCGAAAGCGATTGCCGCACGGCGATTGTGATGAGCTTTGC
>CAZIQU010000023.1:8800-10914 GCA_964541445.1 uncultured Lachnospiraceae bacterium
TCTTGGTGTTTTGCTTCAGCGCGTCTTCGGCATGTATGCAATCAAAAGCATCTTTAATTTTATTCATCCGCTTCATCTCCCAGGGTTTTGCGCAGTAATTCTCTTGCCCGTGCCAAAAGGGTGTATACGGTATTTACTTTTTTTTTGAGTATTGCCGCTGTTTCTGCCGCAGTATATCCTTCATAATAATGAAGATAAACTGCTTCTTTGTACTTGGCAGGCAGTGCCAGCACTGCCGCTAACAGGTCGCTGTATTCCTCGATAGGGGCCGTTTCCTGCGGAATAGCCTCATCAAGCGATACTGTTTTTTTGAAAAAGAAGCTGTTTAAATGATCCTTGCAGGCGTTGACAGCAACGCGTATAAACCATGCTTTTTCGTGTTCATCGGAATCGAATTCAACAGAGCTGAGCGCATATTTCATAAAGACTTTTTGAAATATGTCTTCTGTATCATGGTAGTTTTTCAGGTATAAAGTGCAGACCCGTCTGAGCGTATCCGCGTGAATTTCTATTGCTCTGTTTACTTCGGCCTCACCGCGCAAATCTCTAACCTCGTTTTATCTGTTTCTGCCGTTTCTCTGTCGGGTTTGTGCGCCGGTCCCGTCCTGAGGGCAGGCACCGTCGTTGATGCAATTATCGCATACTCCGTCGTTATTTTCATCAACATAATCGGCAGCGCTGCCGTTATTGCCGCCTCTGCCGCAATAAGCGTGTCTTTCTGCCGACGGGCGGCCGGCCTTGCGGCAAATGCCGCGGGCAGTATCGGTGTTTTCGGCAGCCGATTCGCAGATAGCTCCGCAGCTGCCGGTATAGATAAATCTGTTATTTTGTGAGTCAGACGCAGCGTAAACGCTTGCCGTGCCGAGTGATGTCACCAATGCCGATACGGCGAGCAGTGATATAACTTTTTTCATGATAAGATCCTCCGTATTTTTCTGTAAGCCGAAAACGACTTCATTTACAATACGATTGGGAAGGGCAAATCCTTTCAATGCTTAAAAAAAATTATCAAAAAATATAAGTTTATATCCGAGCGGAATTATATTATTCCGCTGAAATTTGTACAACAGCCGTTTATGATTATACATTATATAATAGTATATAATAGTGCGCCGTGTCTGTTATCTTTATGCCGGCGTTGCGGCGGTTAAGATGTTTTAAGCGGATAAAAAAGCAGAAAATAATGCTGTTCGGCGAATATCTTCTGCTTTTTTCTGTTTTTGTGAACTAAATTGATATCAACGCGAGTATTGCAGTGTTTATTCCACTTCGATGCTGCCGGCCCACAGCGGGAACTGTTCGCTGTAATAATCTTTATCGGCGGCCATCGACATGAAGGTTATTGCCCAGAAGGCGGTTGTACCTTTTTTAACTACGCAGTAGTAATAGAAATCATTGCCGTCGATGGTTTTTTCATAAGATACACCCAAATTGCCGTATGCATCTTCGCTGAAATTATCGGTAAGGCCGTTGGCGCTGACCACATAACCGGCATACTCCTCCAGCGGCATATCAAAGCTGAGATTGGCCTGATCGAAGATATCCTTTCCTTCTTTGACCGCGGTCATGGCACTGGTATTGCCGCCGATATAGCAGTCAAAGCCCTCCTGTGTGCTTTCGCTGCTGCCGGACTCCATATAAACGGAGATACCACAATCGGAAGTGTATTTAACGAGTCCCTCGTAGGGATCAGTCGTGCCGGTATCGGTGCCGGTCGTGCCGGTGTCCGCAGGCTCAGCCTTGCCGCCGCAGGCCGCAAAAGACAGTACAATAAGCATTGCCAGTATTATTGCCGTAAATTTTTTCATATTTATCCCCTTTTTTTTACATTATAGCATAATCGCCGTATAAAGCATATTTTTTGCATAAAAGCGGCCGGAAGTTTCACGGCGGCGGCCGCAATGGTACAATAAAAGTAGAAAAGCATATAAAAGGAAACGAGTATGACTGATATGATCATCACACTGCAGCCGCATCATGCCGTCTGCCTGCCTCTTTATGAAGGCAGCGGCTACAGCGATGAGTTTTGCCGGGAGATGGCCGCGATTAAAAAAAGACTGGAAGACGGTGCGACTTGTGTTTTTACCGACAGCGCCGCCGACGATGTCTGCCGC
>CAZIQU010000023.1:10924-11981 GCA_964541445.1 uncultured Lachnospiraceae bacterium
GGGAGAAGAGGACGCGGCAGCCTTCGTGGGCGAATGTCTGCCGCTGCTGCCCGCATAACCGTGCGGGAAAATGCGATGAGAGCGATAAGGTCGCGGCCATAAACCATAACCTGGCAGCGTATACCGCGCTTACTTACGGACGCAGATATAACTGGCGGCAGGTGGTTAACATGACTCAGGGTGTGCTTAATAACAGCGAAAAGCTGGCAGAAATATGTGCAGGCTGCGAGTGGCTGAGCCTATGCCGGCAAATATGCGAAAGGCGGCGGGAAAAAGATGAGCATTAAAGCGCCGCGTCTGCTGCCGGAAATGCTGATAACAATCGGCGAAATGTCGGAGGCTTCGGAAGCGGACGGCGTTTATCGCGATTTTCGGCTGTGCCGTGCCGAGGCGATAAAAAAGGACGCGTTAAAAGGCGGGTCGTTTGCTGCGGCTGTATTTGAAACGGTGAATCTGAGCGGTTACGAGCTTGCCGGCAGTGATTTTACCGATGTTATTTTCCGCAGCTGTAACTTCTCCGGCGCCGACCTCAGCGACTGTTATTTTAAACGCTGTCTTTTCGACAGCGTAAAGGCGGTGGGCGCCTGTTTTACCGACAGCCGCTTTCATGATACGGCGTTTACAAATACCATGCTCGGGAGCGCCAACTTTACCGGCAGTAAGTTCGACGCTGCGGAGCTGACAGACTGCACCGCCGCGGGAATATTTCTTTCCGGCTGTGTATTTAAAAAAACAGAATTTACGCAATGTGATCTCAGCGGCGGGGAGTTCTGTGAAAGCTCTCTCGACGGTATCGATGTATCCTCCTGCATCTTTGAAGGGATAAGGGTCTCCGAAGGTGCGCCGGAGCTCAGAGGCTTGACGGTAAACGCCTATCAGGCGACGGAGCTGGTGAAGCTTTTGGGGGTAAAGATCAGCGACGGCGGAGCGTCGTCGCAGCGCGTTCGGCCTTGGCGCGCGCGTCGGTGTCACGGTGCGCTTTGGCGCACGGCATTGTAAATGCCGAGCTTGTGCGCTTGCCGGACACCTCCTTTTCACCGAAACCGAAGTGCCGCGG
>CAZIQU010000024.1:0-2167 GCA_964541445.1 uncultured Lachnospiraceae bacterium
CGCAGGGTATCGGCGATCATCGTATCACCGGGGCCGACAGCGATATCCTCCTCGACGACAAAGAGCACTACATCTACATCGCCGATGACCCTTTTGGCGGCGTCCGACATATATTCGCCCAATTTACTTTTAGGTCGATGAAAGCCGGGGGCGTCGACAAATACCATCTGCGATGTCTCGGTCGTGCGTATCAATCTGATAACATTGCGCGTGGTCTGCGGTTTATCGGATACGATCGAGATCTTCTGCCCCACCAAAGCGTTAAGCAAAGTAGACTTGCCCACATTAGTGCGACCGGCCACGGCGATAAAGCCGGACCTGAAATTATTATCGGTCATTTCCGTCATTCCATATCCCTGCCTTTAAATCCGAAAGGAAAAATGTTATAAAAATTATCCGTCTTGATGTTCCCGCTGACATCGATAAGAAAGAAGGGAATATCGCTGTCAATGAACTCACAGAGAAACTGACGGCAGATACCGCACGGATAACCGTAGCTTTGTCCGGAAACGGCGATAGCCACTGCGGCGAAATCACGCTCGCCGTCGCTCACAGCCTTAACTGCGGCCGTGCGCTCGGCACATATGGTAGCGCCGAAGGAAGCGTTCTCAATATTGCAGCCGCCGTATATTTTTCCGCTTGCCGTTAATATGGCCGCGCCCACATGATAATGCGAATAAGGGCAATAAGCTTTTTCACGCATATCTGAAGCTGTTTGAATAAGTTCATTTTTTACGTTTTCGTCCAAGGTTTTTTCTCCTTTGAAAATGCCGAGCTTTTTCATTATCGCCTTTTCGGCGTCACGCATTTCTTTTTTATCATCTTCGTTTTCATGATCGTAGCCCATCAGATGCAGCACCGAATGAACGGAGAGATAAGCAATCTCTCGCTCCGTCGAGTGTCCGTAAAGCACGGCCTGCTCTTCGGCGCGCCGGCAGCATATAACGATATCGCCGAGAACAGCTACGCCGCGCGGATCGGTCTCTTCCAGCGGAAACGACAGCACATCGGTAACTCTGTCACAGGCACGGTAGGCGGTGTTGAGCTGCTTTATTTCATCAGGCGTAACAAAGGAAACGCTTATCTGATAGCCGGCGCCGACATCAAAAAAAGTCATCGCCGTTTTTACGGCTCTTTCCACATATTCGTAAACTTCGCGCCCGGGCGATGTGCCGCTGCGGTCATCCCACAGTATCTCTGTTATCACTGTGCTGCGGCCTCCGGTTCTTCGGGATATTTGATACGCGAATGATATACGCCGCAGAGCACCTCGGCAAAGACGGCCTTTACCTGCTCGAGTTCCTCAAAAGACAGGCGGCTTTCCAGCATCTGCCCCTCGGCGAGCTTCTTTTTGACTATTTTTTCTATCATTGCCTTTATGCTTTTCTCGTCCGGTTTATCAAGGCTGCGCACGGCGGCCTCAACGGAATCCGCCAGCATAACCACCGTAGTCTCTCGCGTTGAGGGAAGTATGCCGTTATAGTGAAAATCCTCATCACCGCTGTATCCTTCCTGCTCGGCCTTGACCTTAAAAAAGGTTATCTCGCTGGTACCGTGGTGAGTGCTGATAAAGTCCACTATCTCCCGCGGTATGCGATGCTTTTCCGCCAGATAAACGCCGTCGGATACATGATTTTTGATGATCTTGGCGCTGGCCTCCGGTGTAACATAATCGTGCGGATTATCGCCGTCCGTCTGATTCTCCTTAAAATAGATCGCCTTCTCCGCTTTGCCGATATCGTGATAATAAGAACCTACTCTGGCAAGCAGCGAATCTGCGCCGATACGGTCGCAGGCCGATTCCGCCAAATTGCTGACAATCAGGCTGTGATTATAAGTACCCGGGGCCTCCGCTATGAGCTTCTGTATGACAACATCGTTGGTGCCCGACATCTCCAGCAGCTTGAAAGGCGTTACTATATTAAAGACGCCCTCCCACGCCAGCATAAGACCGTTGGTGAGCAGCGAGGCGAGAATACCGCTGCCGAAAGCGTAGATAATATCTTTGAAAGTGTTGAGGCTCAAATTGCTCCGCAATACGTTGATGATGAGCACAACGGCGATATTAACCATACTGACCAGCACGCCGGACTTGAATATATCGGATCGGCTGCGCACCTGCCGCAGATAGATTATACCTACATAGCTGGAGACTGCCAGATATACC
>CAZIQU010000024.1:2265-11974 GCA_964541445.1 uncultured Lachnospiraceae bacterium
ACCGCCAAAATAAGGATAAAAAACAGATTGAACTGCACCGCCAGCTCGGCTTTGTACATAAGGCATATTGACATGGTAAATATCGATACCGGTATCAGATAAACAGAAAAATAAGCGCTGACCTGACATATACCCAATACTATCAGCGTCAACAGCGCGATTACAAACATGGTTTTGCTGTCTTCAAACATATCGCGGCGAAACTGCTTCATATACCCGGCAAAAAGCACCATAAGAATGGCGACGAGTGCGGGTATGCCCAAAGACGCCGACATATATTCAAACAGATCGGTCTTCATAAGGCCGTTCTTCTTAAGCAGCACGATATCCTCGGCGGTAAATATCTGGCCTTTATTGATGATCGTCTGCCCCGCCTCATATACCACCTCGTATACGGAATCACGCGCCGACTGACGGGCAAGCTCGGTAGCGCTTTCATTGAGCAGCATATTCGGCAAAAGCAGGCTGCTGATAATACCGGCGGCAATCTCCTTTTCCTCGGCATTCAGCTCGCTCTTGGCGATATATTCTCCGGCGCGCGTTTTGGCGGTATCCATCTCACCGGCTTTTATGTCGCCGTCGTCGTACACCGAATTGATGACCGAAGCAGCACTTTGACGCAGGCTCTCCAAGGCACTGTCGCTGAGGGAGACTATATAAATATACTGCTCGGCAGAGAGAGTGACGCCGTAAAGCGAATTGGTATTTTCGGCGGCCTCTTCATCTATATATTCGGGGTACAGCTCCTGTACGCCGGCCCAAAAGGCGTCGGCGGCGGCAAGCGTCTCCTCCCGGGCGGAAGGGATATAATCGTATACAGGCGCGGTAGTATTTTCCGCCTGCAAGCGCAAAGCCTCGGTTCGGGCCGAATCGACGATGCGCTTCGGCGCAATGATATTTTCTTCGGCGACCTCGCCGACATTGTAGACCTTGCGGCTCGGCGTAAGCCCCACAAAAGCGATAAGAAAGACCGCGACGAAAAAAACAATCGCGCCCAGCCATCGCAGCAGCTTGACTGCCAGCCTGCTATCAGCGTTATTATTCCTGTTGTTCCGATTGACGTGCTTCGAACTTTTCATATGCGTTTATTATCCTTTGTACGATAGGATTACGTACCACATCGGCATTGGTCAGCTCCGCAAAAGCGATTCCGTTTACGCCGTATAATATATTTTTTATTTCTCTGAGAGCGCTGCCCGATTTGAAAGGCAGATCGATCTGGGTAACATCACCGGTGATAACCGCCTTGGAGGCAAAACCGAGACGGGTAAGAAACATCTTCATCTGCTCGGGAGTCGTGTTCTGCGCCTCGTCAAGCACAACGAAGGAATCGTCAAGCGTGCGCCCGCGCATATAGGCAAGCGGCGCTATCTCGATCGTACCCCGTGACAAATACCTTTCACAGGCATCAGAGCCGATAAGATCGTAAAGAGCATCGTACAGCGGCCGCAGATAAGGATCGACTTTTTCCTTAAGATCGCCGGGCAAAAAGCCCAGCCGCTCGCCGGCTTCCACCGCCGGGCGAACCAGCACTATGCGGTTGACATCGCCGTTTTTCAGCGAATTCACCGCCATAGCCATGGCCAGATACGTTTTGCCGGTACCGGCCGGCCCGATGCAGAAGGTAATCTCACTTTCGCGCATACTGTCGATGTAATGCTTTTGGCCGTATGTCTTACAGCGAATGGGGCGGCCTCTGAAGGTGTTGCATACCGTATCGACATAATCCTCGCCTATGTCGCCGCCCTGCTGCATTACACCGTAGAAATACTCGGCGGCGTTGACTCCCGGGGCATGTCCGCTTTTTATATGCTTTATCAACCCCGTAAGCAGCTCATAGGCTTTGTCGGCCTGCGAACCCTCAATAACGATACCGTCGGCGCCGGGCTTTATCATCACATCGATGTTGTTCTCGATAAATTTGATATTGGCATTGCCGGCGCCGAAAACATCCACCTCGCTTATGCCGTTCTCCCACGGTATCGTATATATATTATTTTCCAGCATCGGCGCCTCACTGTTCTATCTGCCGCTCTATGACGGCGTTATACGCTATCACCGCCGTCACCAGCGCGTTGAGCGTATAACCGTCTCCCGCGCTCAGCGTATAAGTCAGGCTCCTTACCGTCGCCTTACTGCCGACGCGCGCGGCTACCGCCGCCTGTATTTCCTCGGCGATAGCTTCATCCGTCTTCTTTTCGCAATTTGTTATATTATACCACTTTGTTTCGTCATATAAAACAGGAAGTTGAAACCACAGAAGTTCCGCGTTTCGGCCGACGGCGCACACCTTTATACAGCCTTCGGTGCTTTCGCGCCCGCCGACCGTAAAGGTGCGGCCGAACAGGTAGTATTTGCGTTCTTCGGCCTGCAGAGCGCTTTCCGTCGGCAGATATGCTTCCACGATAATATCATCATAAGTTTCCGTTTTAATGCTCAGCACCCGGCCCATGGCATGCACCAGCCGGCGGCCGGCGGTATCCAGGTACGAATATTCGACCACGCCGCTGATGATAACATCGCCCGCCCTGACCGTATCCCCGGCGCTGACCGCGGCCGTACCGGCAAATACATCTATCTCGTCCACGGTACAGTCGCTCACCGCCACCAGATCGACAGGCACGGACATATCGTAGACGGTAAGCGGCGCCGTGCGCTCCACGACGGTGACGATCAGACGGCAGCCAGTTATCTCTGCCTTTACCTCGGAAAACGCGCTGAAGGTCTGCAAAAGCCGCACCTCGCACATTGATGTATCGATATCGTTCTTGCGCACAGACTGGCGGATGCCGCTGTCATAAAGAAAACTGCGTATCTGCTCGGCGTCGGTCTCCCGAGCGCCGCATATTTCAATACGCCATATACTGCCGGAAAGCCAGATGATCACCAGACAAAGCAGCGCCGCCGCCGCGAGGAATACCCGGCGGCGGTAAAGGCGCGTAAGAAGAAGCTGCGCGCCGGTGACCTTTTCGATTTCGATATCAGCCGCGAAAAAGTGCAGTGCCCGGCGCGCCGCCGGCAGCTCGCGATTAACAATAAACAAAGAGAGCCTGCCGTCTTTATATACGGCGTCGAATACAGCGACGCCTTCCTTTTGCAGCATATTGAGCAGTTTTTCCGGATAGAGAGTATCGATGCCGATACAGTTGCCGCTGGCGATTTTGGAAAACATATCGTAGATATTCATGCTGTGCGCCTGTCTTTCAGATAATCTCGGCGGAGACTATGATGCCGGTGATCACTATTTCCTCACTGATAAGACTGTCGATGCGCAGCTCGCTGCCCTTAAGCCTCACGCCGCCGCCCGCGGTACGGATCTCGATCAACTGCGGAGAATAGACGGCAATACCGCGGTGATTTTCCACCCTCGCTTTTTTACCGGCCCACAATTCAATATAAGGTTCGTCGGAAAGGATATTTTCCGGCAGCTCAAGCCTTTCGGCAAGCTTCTCTTTTATCGGTGAAAATGCCTTTTTCATATCGTTTTATTATATGTATTTGCAAACGGTGGTATGATATTATAAAACGACGGTAAAGGAAGCATAATGAAAAAAATTTATATAGCAGGTATGGGCTGCGGCGGCCGCAATGACATTACTTTGAACGCGGTCGAGACGCTGAAAAAATGCGACAGGGTGTTTCTGCGCACCGCCGTACACCCGTCGGTAAGTGAGCTCGACCGCTGCGGCATACACTACGAAACATTTGACTCGCTTTACGAAAGCGCTGATAATTTTGAGACGCTCTACGCCGAGATAGCGCAGCGCGTCACCGAATGCGAAGGTGAGAATACGGGCTATGTAGTGCCGGGCAGCGCGGTCTTCGCCGAAAAAACAGTGCAGCTGATATGCAAAAACGAAAACTGCGAAACGCATATACTGCCTTCGGTGAGCTTTATCGACGGCATACTGGCCATGCTGAAGCTTGACGGCGCCGATTCCTTTAAGCTTACGGACGCACTCCGCCTTGATACTCAGCACTGTGACCCCGACTGCCTTAATATTATATGTCAAATATACGACCGCGATGTCGCCGCTGATACGAAGCTGGCGCTGATGAAATATTACGATGAAGAGACCGAGGTCTTTTTAGTGAGCGGCGCCTCCGGTGAAGACGCCGTATGCGAAAGACTCAAGCTCTACGAAATAGACCGCAGCCGCAGCATAAATCACCTGACCAGCCTGGTAATACCGGCGCAGAACTTCCGCACGGCGCCGGCCGGCCTGGCTTCGCTGCAGAAACTTGTTGCCGCTCTGCGCGGCGAAAACGGCTGCCCATGGGATAAAGCGCAGACCCACGCCAGCCTTACACCCTATGTGGTGGAAGAGGCCTATGAGGTAGTGGAAGCCATACGCCTGAATGACGCCGACAACCTGAAGGAAGAGCTGGGCGACCTGCTCTATCAGGTGATGCTGCACAGTGAGCTGGCGGCCGAGGAGGGCCGCTTTGATATATACGAGGTAATACGCGGCGTGAGCGAGAAGCTTATACGCCGCCATCCGCATGTTTTCGCCGGGGCCGCCCGTGAAAACGACATGAACAAGATGTGGGAAAAACTCAAGGAACAGGAGCATACCTACGCAAGCCTAACGGCGGAAATGCAGGATGTACCGAAAAGCTTCCCTGCGCTCATATACGCCGAAAAAATACAGAAAAAAGCGGCCAAAGCCGACTTTGATTTTAAGGACGCAGCCGAGGCGGCGCACAAGACCGCCGAAGAGCTCGGCGAATTTTCCGACGCTCTGGAGAAGAATGACACGGCGGCCATAGCGGAGGAAGGCGGCGATTTGTTGTTTGCCGCCGTAAACACAATGAGGCTGGCGGGGCTTAACAGCGAGGAAGCGCTGAAAAACGCCTGCGAAAAGTTCATGCGTCGCTTTGCCGCGGTCGAAGCGGCGGCGATTGCCGACGGAACATCGCTGAAAGAGCTGGGTGCCGAAAAGGCGGATAAGTACTGGGAAAAGGTAAAAAAGATAATTTAATTATTATAAATATATTGCTTATAAACGCCAAAATGTGTATTATTGTCTTAATTTCAAAGCCTATTTACAGGAGGATTTAAATGAATAAGGTTGAGTTAATAGCCGCTGTTGCCGAGAAGGCGGAATTATCCAAGAAAGACACGGAAAAATTTATCACCGCTTTTACGGAAACAGTCACCGAAACTCTTAAGAAAGGTGACAAGGTCTCACTTGTAGGTTTCGGTACTTTCGAAGCGAAAGAAAGAGCTGCCCGCGAAGGCATCAACCCGAGAACCAAAGAAAAGATCAAAATTGCCGCTTCTAAAGCTCCGACTTTCAAAGCCGGCAAAGCGCTTAAAGATTTCGTAAACTAAAACATAAAACCCGAAAAAGAGCCGCGAGGCTCTTTTTTAATGTAAAAACACACCATACCGACAGGTAAATATAGTAAAATAACGATAGCAACATTATTTGACACATACGGCAGACGATGAGGATGAGAAAAAAACTTTTTATCAAAATAATATGTCTGACAGCGGCGTTTATTTGCGCCTTTTCTTTCGCTGCGCCGTCAAAGCCGGTGCGGGCGGCGGTCACCTATACGGTGGATACGGCCAATACCGATGCCACCTTTACCGCTCTGCAAAGCTTTGCCACCTATGAGGGTGCTTATCAGTATTTCAGTTCGCTTACCGACCGTGACAGCGTACTGCGCGATTCAGACGGGCGGGTCTACGCCATGAAAGAAGGCATGGCAATCACCCAGTCGTCAGATTCCACACTGATATTCTCCGGCAAGCTTGACGGCGGCATAACGGCGTATTGCCAAAACGGCTACGCAGCCTATTACAACAGTACCGATTCGGGTAAAAACGTCACAATAACCATCTCCGGTTATACCGGCGTCTGCTCGGTCAATTCCGTTATTCTTATTCCTTCGGCCCATATGTACCCTCGCTGCACATCAAGCGACCCGAGCCGCTATTTTCTTGATTACTACACCAAAAACGCCGACGGCGATCTGCTTCATTACCTGAGCACCTATTCGAGCTCATCAGGACGCATGTCGGCCTCATATATCACTGTGGATAAGGCGCCGTCATTTATGGTTGCCGGAGAAAAATACTATTCAACCGACGGCTTCACCTATTACACCGATCCGTTTAACGCCGTAAGCGGCAGCAACCCCGCAGGCACTCATCTGATATATTACAAGTGGCTCTCCTACCGCAGCCGCACCAATTACACCGAGGCGGAGCTCAACAGCTTTTTAGCCTACAAAAACGTCAATTACCGTTCGCAGATAACCTGCGCTTATCTGGGTTTGGGCGGCACATATTTAGAAGCCCAAAGCCTGTACGGCGTAAACGCCGCCATGGAACTGGCCTTTGCCAACCACGAATCGGCTTACGGCAAAAGCAATTTCGCCGTAGATGACAATAACTTTTTCGGTGTAGGCGCGTTCGATTCCAACCCTTCGCTGGCCGCATCGTACACCGGCGCGCAGATCGGCATACTCTCACACGCCAAAACCTATATGAACCGCGGCTATCTGGACGCCTACGCCTACATAAACGGTTCACTGGGAACGGCATATTATGACGTAAGTGACAAAACGACGGGCTATATCTCCTCTTACGCCGGTGACTCGCGCTACTTCGGTGCCAGCCCGGGCAATAAGGCCATAGGCCTGTGCGTAAAATACGCCTCAGACGCCTTTCACGGCGAAAAAGTAGCGGCACGCATGTACGAAATTGACAAATATTTAGGTTCTAAAGATTACGGAATCTATACTATCGGGCTGACCAATACCAACGCCAACGCCTATTCCGCCCCTGACGCCTCTTCGTGGGTGCTGTACAAATATACGAGCAAAGACCCCAACCGTTCCGCGGGCAACCTCAGCTACGGGCCGACGGGAATGCCGGTGATAATTTTGGGCGAGACCGGTGATTTTTACAAGATACAGAGCGATATGCCGGTAAATGCCGACGGATACGCCTGCAACAGCTGGAACTATGATTACGATCTTTCCGTGGCATATGTGCTTAAATCAAATATCGATATATGGTTCACCGCCGGCGATCTCGACGACGTTACCGATGTGGAGGTCGAGCTCACTTCAGATGTATACTCGATCAACCGCACCGGCAAAACGGTCACCGGCGTGAGCGCACAAACAGCCATAAGCAACTTTGCCGCCGCTTTCGCCAATGGCAGTGTAAAATTGTTTGAGAACAACGCCGAAGTGACCGAAGGTTATGTAAAAACGGGCATGACGGTCAAAATTTACGATAGCAACGGCACATTGGTAACCGGCTACAAGGCGGTAGTTACCGGCGATATTAACGGTGACGGAAGTATCACTACCACTGACCTTGTAACGCTGCGCCGATACCTTGCCGGATTAGTGACATTAAATCAAACAAATATAAAAGCCTGCGATCTGAACAGCGACAACGCGGTTTCAATTACCGATTTGGTAATTATGCGCCGGTATTTAGCGGGATTGGCATCACTGTAAGGAGTAATAAGATGAGAAAAAATACTGTAATATATAAATTATCATGCCTGTTTTTAGCGGCTGTTTTTTTCATTATCAGCCAGCCCTATCAAAAAGTGAGCGCAGCGGATTTTTCCACTTCAATCAGCGGCACTACCAGTGTAGCCAATACCGGAGATACGATATCGCTGACATTAAGCTACTCCAGCTCATCCAGCCTGTATGCCGTGAGCGGTTCACTTTCTTATGATGCTTCAAAAGTGGAAATTGTTTCCGTTTCTCCACTGAACGGGTTTACCGTGACCGGTACAAATAATATCGTTGCCGATGATGCCAACGCGCACGCAAGCTGTGGCTTTGCCTCAGTGCAATTTCAAGTATTATCCGGTTTCAGCGCAGGAACATCAACTACAATTTCTTTTAATAATGTAAGCGGCACAAATGAATCGGTAACTGATGTAAGCGGCGGATCATCATCTATCACTGTTGCCCGCAGCGGTTCTTCCGGCGGCAGCTCATCTTCCGGCGGCGGCTCATCCTCCGGAGGAAGCGGCAGCTCATCTTCGGGCGGCAGCGGCTCATCCGGCTCATCTTCGTCAAAAAGCGGCAACAACTACCTATCGGCACTCAGCGTAAACGGTTACGAACTGCAGCCCGCCTTTGACAAGGATACACTGGAATATTCGGTATATGTGCCTTACGAATGTGAAGCGCTCGATTTGAGCGTGGAGACGGACAGTTCTTACGCCGAATACGCCGTGGAGAACAATAATCTTATTGCCGGCGGCGTCACCGAGGTAAATATCACCGTTACAGCGGAAAACGGCGATACCCGTGTTTATAAGCTCTATACCGACCGCAAGCAGGACCCGAACTATGTAGCTTCTGGCAACTGCTATTTAAGCGCGATAACGCCGTCCTACGGCGCGCTCAGCCCGGTATTTGACCGGGATACCGCCTATTATGTAATAGAGGTGGGCCCCGAGCTGACGGAAATAAGCTTTACTGCCGTATGCGAAGACGCCTCCGCCACCTATAATGTACTGGGCGACAGTACGCTGCACGGCGGCAAAGACAATTACTTTTATCTGGTATGCACCGCCGAAGACGAAACATCAAAGATATACACCGTGGATGTAAGACAAAATGTCAATTACGAATATTATCTCACCGCGTCCTTCATCAACAGCGTTACCGCGGCGATAAAAAGCGGCAGCGATCCGGTCACCGCCGATTTCTCCTATTGCGCGATGACACCGGTGAGCGCCAAGATATTTAAGGCTCTGCAGGAAGAACCCAGCACCACGCTGATACTGAAAAACAAAAACGGCACGATCACCTTCGAAAGCGAAAACGTTCAATATGAGATCGACCGTGATTGGTATGACCTGACGCTGTACAACACCTCGCCGTATGCAGAAAACATATTGCCTAATCTGGCGTCCTATTACAGCTGCGTTTTTTCTACCGGTTATAAGGACGCGCTGCCGGGTTACGCAGCATTCAGCGTCTACACCGAGCTGCTGCCGGGGCTTAAGGTGAATGTATATCTATACGACGCCGCAAACAACGAATACATCAAGATTGTCAAGGGAATTACGGTCGGCGAGGGCGGCACAGTAAGCTTTGCGATCGACAGAGGCGGCGATTTTCTCATAACCACCAAGGATGTCACCGCATCGGATTACTCATCGCAAAACCGCAACGCCGCCGGCAAAAAAATACCGAACCAAGTGCTGATAATCGGCGGCATGATATTATGCGCCGTCGTCGGTTTTGCTTTCGGCTCGGGAGCAGTCAAGAAAAACATCTTTAAAAAGCGCGGCGGCAGCCTGCAAAAGAGCAAAAAAACCGGGCGCGGGAAAAATAAATCAAAAGCTCAGGATGACGGAAATATACCGGCCGACGCCGATCAACCGATGAACAACGCGGATGAGGCCAAAGAGCCGGAGAATACGGCAGAAAAGTCACTGGAAGACAAATTGGACGAAATACTAAGCAAAAATGACAACAAGCCAACAGAAGACAAATAAGAAACGACAATTTTAAAGAAAAGAGCGGATATACAGTTATCCGCTCTTTTAAAAACAGACGGCTAATTTTCGTTTCTCCACTTGAAGAACGCACAACCATAGGGTATAATAAAAAATACGCGGGCGTAGCTCAATGGCAGAGCACCGGCTTCCCAAGCCGATTACGAGGGTTCGATTCCCTTCGCCCGCTCCATTTTTTTATTTGTGCGAGG
>CAZIQU010000025.1:0-11713 GCA_964541445.1 uncultured Lachnospiraceae bacterium
GTGTTAATGATTTGCTTTCGGGAGAAAGAGTAGACAGCTCTGATTACCATAAGAAGGCAGAGGAGAACATGATGGATTTAATGAAAGAAAACGAGGAAAACAAGAAAAACTTTTCAATATCCGTAATTTGCGGCGTGCTCACGATTATTGCGGTTTGTGCGCTTGTTGTGATAGCCTCTTATATTGATATGCCTGCGGCGTTAAGGATATTTATCATTATTATCGCGGCGGCAACCGCAGCTCTCGGTATAGGAGCGGCGTGTGTTTTAGATGCCAAAGCGGGATATTTTGAATGCCCGTATTGCAAAGAACTTTTTGTTCCGACAACAAGTGAATATGTGAAAGGTTATCATACTTTAACAAAGAGAAAGCTCACTTGTCCGAAGTGCGGCAAATCCGGAATGTGCAAAAAGCGGGTTACGCGATGAACGTGCACAATGAGCATGCTTTTATGTAAAACGATACCCTCCGAGAAGGTAAGCTCGTTTCGGAGGGTATTTTCTATATCTGCTTATATGGCCGCAGCATTCGCAATTCCGGGCAGATCGGCGAGATTTATAATGGCATTAACCGGATCAGCAATTAAATCATGTCGAAAATTACAGCAGTTTCAGAAGGGGAGTACTGTTATCCTTGAAAATACTTTAAATTTTCTTTTATGAAAGGCGACAGAATATCGGCCATTTCCTCAACGGATTCTTGCATCCCGAAACGTATCCAATTCCGTACGACACGGTAAGTGCCGGATACCAGGTAATAAATACAATAAAATGCTTGATTTTCGTTATTAAAACGCTCAAACGGTATTATATTAAGTAATTTCTGTTTGGCGTGTTCTTCCCATTCCTTTCGGAATTTATTATTCGGCGCACTGAGTTGTAAAATTTGGTAGAATTCGGCATTATCATACATCATTTTTAAAAATGCGATTAAAAATGGTTTAGGATTGATTACCGCGTCATTGAAATTATAATCGTCAATCACATCATCAAATTGCTCACATAGGTTGTTCTGAATTTCCTCAAATATATCATTTAGATTCTTGAAGTGCTTATAAAAAGTTCCTCTGGAAATATCTGCTTTTTCAGTAAGTTCGCTTACTGTTATGTTATCAATGTGCTTAACTTTCAGCAACTCAACAAAAGCTCGTTTTATCATGGTGTTGCTTCTAATCGTTCTTCTGTCTGTATTTTCGCTCATAAACCACCTTTTTTGTATTTTAACATACCGATTGACTTGTTATTAAACAAAAAAAATTATTCTGTATAATAGTGCACATTTTCTATAATTTTGTTTAACATGATTTATCTTCAAAATATATGTTGCTTATTTTTTTATGTGCAAATATAATAGAAATAGGTTTAATTTTTCATTAAATAGAGGCCTCTAATTAAAAAATTAAATTCGAAAAAAATAAAGTTCTTTATTGAGAGGAGGTAACAGTCATGGATATGAACAAACTTGCTGAAGACAGAATAAAGCTTATTCGTAAAGCAGTTAGAAAACAAGAAAATGTAGAACGTATTCCTCATTTATCACACTTTGCAACATGGAAAATACTTGATTGCGGGTACAAGTTAAGTGAAGCTATGAGTAATTGGGACTTGATGAGTAACATTCAGGTGGATTTTCAAAAAAAATATAATTTTGATATGTTTATAGAGTGGGGAAATAGAAATAATTTTTTAGTCTCCAAAGCTATGGGGTCTTCGCAGTATGTAATTGACGATAATTTGGGCGCAGTAAACTATGTAGAAGTGCCCTACTGTCAGCAGCAGGAATTAAAAGAATTTGCTGAAAATATCGACAAATTCAAATGGGAGGTCGCTCTCCCCAGAAAGTACCCTTTTTTAAGTAATTCATTTAATATAAGTATATTGCAAAACGCCATCGACGAGAATATAAAATTTCAAAAATATACTCCGGCAGTTTTAAAGCGTTTGCACGATGAGTGCGGGCTCCCTGCATTTGTAAGCCCTAAAGCAGGCGCCCCTATACCGATCGAGGCTCTTATGTTTAACATAAGAGGCATAAGGGGCTTATCAATCGATATGCACAGGAATAAAGATCTTATAAATGATGTGATTAACGCATTAAATGAAAGATATTTCAAACCCGGGCTTAACAGAATGAAATCTTTCCCTGCAGGCGAAGGCGATTCTTCTTGCTTTGATATGACGCTTACGACTTTAGCCCCTTCAATGCTCAGCCGAAAGCAGTTTGAAAAATACTATTGGCCTTACCTTAAACAGGTTTTAGACGTAGTGAGCGAAAAAGGTTGGATTACGCGGTTGTTTACCGAAGGCTCTTCAAAAATGTTTTGGGATTATTTATCTGAGATACCCAAAGGGTGTGTGGCCGTTCATTTGGAAAACGATGATATTTTCGAAGCTCAAAAAATGCTGTCTAACCTTGCATTTATAGGCGGAATGAAAAATGAAATGCTTAATGGGGGGACAAAGACACAATGCCTGGATTTTTCTAAGAATTTAATTGATGAATTCGGACTTAATGGCGGCCTTCTGTTCAGCACAGACAAGCTTGGTTCGTATGCAAACGATGCAAACTCTGAAAATTTAAAAGCTGTATGCGATTTTGTATCAGAGTATGTACCGTCACACAATTAAGGAGAAGCTATGGACAAAATCGTAAATATTAAAGACTATCCCCAAGGGTTGGAAGTGCTTGCCAAAGAATTAAGCTTGCCGATTCCCGAAACGGATACGGAAGCCAGAAAAAACTATGTTGCAAATTTTATGGAAGTAGTATTAAATTTATAAAACGGAGAGAAAAATGAAAGAAAAAAATAAAACGACGTTACCTTTATCTACCATTGCTGCATATGGAATAGGTTATCTTTTCGCAGGTAATTTTTACCAATGCTTCTTGTCATTTACATTGTTGTTTTTTATGACAAATGTGCTTGAGATCCCGACGATAGCGGCTGCGGCAGCTTATTCGGCAACACAATTTATCAATTTGATCAGCATGTTCATGGGCGGTGTTATAATTGATTCTACAAATTTAAAGTTTGGCAAGTATCGTCCCTGGGTGTTTATTGGCACCTTGCTGGTAATTGTTTCTGCCGGCAGTATGTTTTTAAATTTAGGCCTCAGTTCATCTAAAGCAGTTTTATTCATCATCGTAATGTACGCGATTCAATCCTTTGGTTATAATACTGCATGGAGCGCGAACAGATCGTTAGTTGGTCCGATGAGCAAAAACACTTCTGACTCGATGGCTCTGGTAACTTCGGCAAACTTTGGTGCTGCCGCAGCCCCGATCATTTACGGAATAATCAGTGTCCCGTTTTTAGCGGTATTTGCTTTTGCCGGCAAACAGCAGTATGGGTTCACAATGTACGCATACACAATGATTCTCTTACTTGGCTCAATTTTAATGCTTGCTATTACCAAAAAATTTGATTTGCCTAATACAGAAGAAAATAAAAGCGAAAAAACAAAAAGCAATCGAATTTCATTCGGTGAAATGCTGCGTTCTTTAAAAGGACAAAGTATAATATTCTTTGTGGCTATTTTAATCGGTAATATTCAAAACGGTTTCTTTACCGCATTGCTTGCGTATTTTACAATATATGTGTTGAAAAATCCTGCGGCGATGGGTATTGCCGTTACGCTGCAAAGTGTAGGAAAGTTTGTGGGTACGGCTCTTGGACCCATATTGAGTAAAAAGTTCAGCAAAAAAACTATGTATATCGGTTGCAATCTGATAGATGCTCTCTTATATATTTTAATGTTTCTTGTTGGCAGAACGGCAGTACCGTTCCTTATTATCAGGACAATAATAGGTATAGTAGCATCACTCAACGGAATCTTATTGCCTGCAATGTCAATTGATGTAGCAGATTACAATGAAATGAAAGGTGAATCCAGAGCACGTGCTTTCGTACAGTCCTTAATGGGTACTACTCTGCGAATCGGCGGACTTATTTCGGCTTCCGTAGCGTCATTTGGTCTTGCTGCTACAGGATTTGTGGCGGGGAGTGAACCGACAGCGGAAATAATCAATAAAATTATTGTTCTGATGGGGATAGGCCCTGCCGCTGTATGTGCGTTGGCAAGCCTTGTTATGTTCTTCTACAAGATAAGCGAGGAAGAACTTAATGAATACAGAGCTCAGCGTTCTCTTAAGCTGCAGGAGGAAAATGAGCCGGCAAAGTAGATTTTTTATAAAAATCGATGTCCCGAATACAATTGGCGTAAATAAGCTTTACGCCAATTGTATATAAAAAATGGATGGAGATCAGCTGTATGAATGAAAATAAGAGAACGCTGAGCGTAAGAACGATTGCATCCTATGGCATAGGATATCTTTTTCTGGCGAATTTTTACCAGTCTTTTCTTACTTTTAGTTTGCTTTTCTTTATGACAGATTATCTTAAAATATCGACATTCACTGCTGCTGCGCTATATTCATCGACACAGTTTATACAAATAATTACAATGTTGTTAAGCGGTGTTTTAATTGACTCTACAAATTTAAAATTCGGCAAATACAGATCATGGATATTAATCGGCGGCAGTATGGTGTTTATTTTTGCCGGGAGTCTGTTTCTTGATTTCCGCCTGGATATAAAAGCGGCAAGCATTTATATATTGATTATTTATTCATTAATGGCTTTAGGCTTTAACTTGTTTTGGAGTGCAAATAGAGCTTTAGTTGGCTCTATGAGCAGAAATTCTGCAGATTCTATAGCTCTTGTGACATCTGCGAATTTAGGTTCTTCTGTTAGTATGATAGTTTATGGAATTATCAGTGCGGGCTTTTTAAAGATATTTTCTTTTGCCGGAAGGCAACAATACTCAATGGCTATGTTTGCATACTCTTTTCTTTTGATGACCGGCGTTTTTATTCTTCTCAAAATATCTAAAAACTATGACAAAGCAGAAAAAAATATACCTATGCCGGAAAAAAGCAAAGGTACGAAGATAACTTTAGGCGAAATGATTCGTTCTTTAAAGGGTCAAAGCTTTATTTTCTTTCTTGCGATAATAATCGGGAATATTCAGGGCGGATTCTTTACCGCTCTATTGGTTTACTTTACAACTTATGTTTTAAATGACGCAGCGGCTATGGGTTTAGCCCTAAGTTTTCAAAGTGTCGGAAGATTCATCGGTACAGCCTTAGGCCCGGTGTTGGGAAAAAAGTTTTCAAAAAAGACACTTTACATATCATGCAATTTATTAAATGCTTTTTTGTATATTCTCATTTATTTTATAGGCCGTACAGCATTGGTCTTTATTGCTTTAAGAACGCTCATAGGTGCCGTAGGTGCGCTTAATGGCATTTTATTGCCTGCAATGTCAATTGATGTCGCTGATTACAACGAAATGAAGGGTGAATCCAGAGCACGTGCCTTTGTGCAGTCTTTAATGGGTACAACTCTTCGTATAGGCGGGCTGATTTCTGCTTCTGTTGCTTCTTTCGGCTTGGCATCAACCGGATATATTGCCGGAGAAGCGCCTACGGCGGCAATAATCAATAAAATTATTTTGATTATGGGAATAGGGCCCGCGTTGGTATGTGCACTTGCGTCCCTGGTAATGTCATTTTACAAAATCAACGAAAGAGAGCTTGATAATTACAGGGCAGAAAAATTAAGCGGTCAAATAACATTGCAGAGAGGGAAAAATGAAACAGGCATTTAAAAAAACAACGCGCACAAAAGAGGGCCGCATGAGCTGTGTTTTATCAATAGTTTCATGGATAATATTAGTTGCTTTTTGTGTCGCATATAAATATGCTCCTAAATTTATTCTGGGTTTTTTATTGATTTCGGCATTTTGGTTTATGTATGAAAGCAATCGCTTTTTTAAAATTCTGTCTTTTTTCTATATGGAATACAAAGAAAATAATCATTTGTAAATTTCAGATCATAACTCAATGATTTACAATCAAGATAAATAAGTAAATAAATAAAAACAGTCAATGAGAGCCGTACAAGGAAGCGTTTGTGTTTAGGAACAGTAATGTGCAAATTCATGCTTGTCGCGGTGTAATACTAAAAGAATGCATGTAATATTATTTATGAAAGCCACACAATGCGGCGCAGATATAGATTTGCCGAAATGCAGGTGCCGATACCTGCATAGTCCCGAATATAAAATCATTTAAAACGCAATGGCAGTACAAAAACAGATTAACTTAACTATCGGCGTCGAAAAATATGTAACAATATCCAAACATATACACAATAATATGTTTATTATGCCGGGTGAGAACGGCCGGATAATATTCGCCCTTACTATCATATATAAAACGATACCCTCCGAGAAGGTAAGCTCGTTTCGGAGGGTATTTTCTATATCTGCTTATATGGCCGCGATGTCAGGGCTCTGTTCGGGTTTTTCTCGCTGACAGGGGTTTGCCGCTATTCGCCGCAATGGCCGCCGCACTGCCCGTTATGCTCGTGATGCTCATGGTGGGCGCAGGTTGTATCCGGGTCGTATTCAAGCGAACCGGCCAGCAGCGCCGCTGCCGCCGCGTCGGCATTGCCGTTTGCCCCCCGGGAATATGCTGATGCCGGCCTCGGCAAGCGCCGCGCGCGCACCGCCGCCGATACCGCCGCAGATAAGGGTATCCACACCCATATTTCGCAGCCATACCGCCAAGGCCTCATGGGCGCATTCTCCGGCGTCAGCCACGGAGGCGGATACCGCTTGCCCGTCTTTTATCTCATAGATCTTAAATTCTTTGGTATGGCCGAAGTGCTGGAACACCTCGCCGTTTTCGTAGGTCACCGCTATTTTATTCATGCTTTTCTCCTCATTTTTATTTTTCACAATCGCCGTCATCATCGGGGCGCGCCGGTGCGGACAGGGGCGAGAGTCGCCGCAGGCCTTTTGCCGACCTTCGCACAATACATAATCGCCGCCCTCTATATACAGCTCGCAGCCGTTTACCAAACACTCGGCCAGCTTGGCTCTGGCGCTGCTGTAAACGGCCTGCACGGTGGTGCGGGCAATGTTCATGCGCGCAGCGCAGTCCTCCTGCCTGAGGCCTTCAAGATCGATCAGCCTGATAGTCTCGAACTCATCGACAGTCATGTTTACCGGGGCGCCGCATCGACCGCCGCTGTCCGGCCCGAACCTCTCGAAGCCGGGCAAAAAACATATACGTCTTCTTTTGCATGGTCTGGCCAAAGCGCTGTCCTCCCGCTATGGTGATATTTACAGTACCTTTATTATAGAACATTATCGGCATATGTCAATAATAATGTTTTTATTTATACATATTGCAAAAGCCGTTGTTGACACAAAAAAAGAGAAATGCTCATATGCCGCACAGTCACCGAAATGACAAAACACAATATAAACATTTCTCAAAATATGCGATATTTAAGTTGAGAGAGCGAGCTGTTCAGTTCACATCATAAAATGACAGAAATTCATCGAGCGTGGAAACGCCGCTTTCTTTATAGGCGGCAGCCGCCTCACGGCCGATATAGCGGTAATGCCACGGCTCGAATTTGTAGCCGGTAATCTCATCACAGCCCTTGGGGTAGCGCAAAACGAAGCCGTATTCGCAGCAATGCTCTGCCAGCCAGGCGTATTCCGGCTGATACTGCATACTTTGTGTGAGTGAGTAACCGGCGCTCTCCCATGTGACATCCATACACAGGCCCGTCTGATGCTCGCTGGCGCCGGGGGCGGCCGTACCGTTTTGAGCGGTGCCGCCGGCTGAATCGTACAGGCGCTGCTGCATATCGTAGGGGCGGTAGCCGGAAAGGGAGCAGATCGTATAGCCGGCGTTGCCGGCGGCCGCGCACATTTCCTCAAGCGCATAGAGCGCCTGCATTCGCAGCTGGTTCACGGTGGAACCGGCGGCGTGACGGTAGCTGATCACATCGGAAACGCGCAGATCGTCCGGGCGGTAATCGTCGCCGATGAACGAGAATTTATTTACCAGCAAGGTGTAATTGTCATAACCGGTATCCTGCGTGCGCACGGTATAGCTGAAGCTTTTTGCGACGATGAAGAATTTCACCGTCAGTGCGGCTTTTTCACTGCCGGTGACGGCCACACAATTATCCGTAAGGGCAGTCATGCCGTCAAGCTCCGTCAACTCCACGTCGCCGAAGTCAATCACCGTTTCGGTGCCGTCCTCGGTACGTGCGGTAATACGGGCGAAAAACGATATGGCCGAGCCGGCGCGGGCAACTTCGCCGTTGTTGGATGATAATATTTCTACCGATTTAATCTCTTTTATATCGTAACCCCTTTCGGCCGCAAAAGCGCGCACCCTGTTATCGTAGATAAAGTCGGCGTAGCTGTCTTTTTTAAGCCCTGCGTCGCCGGCGGCACCTGAAAAGCGGCCGCCGCAGCCGGTAAGCAATAAAATCGACAATGACAGGCATATCATAAAAATAGAAGCTGCGGACAGTTTTTTTTTCGTCATATAATATGTATATCCTTTTCCCGCCGGCTTTATTACTTCCGCCCGCGAACTGAAAATAAGTATTAAGTGTTTTTATTATATCATAAAAATAAAAAGAGGTGTTATAATTGTACCTGCACTACCGGTGGGGGTGCTGCGGGAATTCGCCGCGGCTGAGATCATACCCCTTTAACCTGATGCGGATAATACCGACGCAGGGAAACCGATGGACATATTTTTAATATGTTCGGTTTCCTCCGTCAAAAATCGGAGGTTTTTTTATGAAAAAAAACAATGTTAAGGCGCTGGCGCTGGCCGCCATACTCATAGCGCTGGCTTTTGTGCTCAACAACTTCATGCCCAAGATCAAAATGCCTTACGGCGGCAGCGCAACGCTGTTTTCGATGTTCGTGCTTTTTTATATTTCTTATGTGCTCGGGCCCAAATACGGAATTTTCGCCTGCGTCGTTTACGGACTGCTCGATATTCTGGCGGGCGGTACTGTGCTGTACCCGCTGCAGGTGATCATCGATTACCCGCTTGGCTTCGGTGTGCTTGGTATCGGCGGCTTGCTGCGCCATAAAAAGAACGGCCTGTACGGCGGTTATCTGCTTTCCGCTTTTATGCGCTTTATTATGTGTTTTATTTCCGGAGCGGTCTTTTTCGGCGAGTATGCGCCCGAGGGCTTTAACGCCGTGACCTGGTCATTTGTGTATAATATCAGCTATATCGGCATTGAGGCGGCGGCAACGGTTGCGGTGCTGCTGATACCGCAGGTACGCAATGCGCTGAACAGGCTGGCAAAGGAATACGAAATATGATATAATTCTCTCCGTAGCATCAATAAACAACGCGGAGAAAAAAGATGTATAAATCTCTTTATTATAATGCTTTAATAGATCAGCCGGCGGACGGCGCGGAACCTTACCGCGTACTGCTGGTGAACAGCGGCGGCACTATCGCCGAAATATCTCGCGGCGAATATTTGAGTTCGGCATATACGGTGAATAATATCGGCAGGATCACCGATATGAACAGACAGCATCTGACGCCGCCGTTTGTGCATTATACCCGTTTTGCCGCCCGCGATCTGCTTTTTTACGGCTGCGGGCTTAATATGAAGGGGAAGACCTTCTCTTCGGCGGCAGAGGCGGTTTCGCTGATAAAGGAGCTGCCCGCTTTGCCGAAGCGTGCGCCGCTTATTTTGTACAACATTGCGGCGGATATGTCTGCCGCTTTCTCTGACGGCAGCACCGGGGAACTGCCCGTTAAAGCCCCTGATTTCGGACATAAAACATGTGCTTTTTTTGCCGCTGACGGACAAAGCGCATGGCTGAGTGCCGATATACTTAAGGCAGTCGGCGCACCTGACAAAAACGGTGCGGGCCGCACTCTTACGGCGGCAGAGCTCAAATTTCGGCTTGATCGCATAATTACCTATTTGGTGCGCAAAAGTGCTTCGCGCTACGCACAGGCCTGCCGCCGTTTTGCCGGTGAGTGTGCCGATTACGGAATTGCCTGCATAGTAAGCTCATCGCCCGGAAGGGCTGATGCCGCCCTGGCCGGCGTGTTTTGTGACGCCAAATGCCCGATAAAGGTTTTCGGCGGTTCGCTCGCCGACAAAAGCGGTATTTTTGCCGATATCGCCGCCGGTGAGAGCTTTTCTCCTGCGGAAGGCTTAGCTGAAGCGATCGCCGCCGGGCGCTTGTCGCCGCGGACGGTCTTAAGGCTGAAAACCGGCTCGCAGTTCGGCATAAAAGAAATACCGGGGTTGTTTGCCGCCGGGAACTCCGCCGACTACCTGCTGACAAAAGGCAGCATTGAAGAATACGCCAAGGCCGGTCTGCCGCCCGAAAAGCCGCTGCTGATGCTGAGGGACGCCGCCGTGAATATGAATGAAGCAGCCTTTACCGCAGCTGCCGTAAGAAAAAATTTTGCCGCGGCGCAGCGCATTTGAATTTTCGGTTTTCAGGTTGAAAGGTCAGGTTGTACAGTAAAAGCAATAATTCGGCGATGACGAGCATAAACGCGAGTCATCGCTTTTTAATTGTCGCTGCCGCAATAAAATTGCAAATAAATCCGCGCATACGACATTTTTTGTATTTTTAAGCTCTATTATGTTAGAATATAACCGAAGAGCTTGCGGCGGCATTCTCAGCAGCTTGCCGGCAGGTATTAGGGGGGGCAGACATGACTGATTATAAAAAATACATATCCGCTGCCAGACGCTGCGTGCCGACACCGGAAGCGCTGGTGCGTAAGGACGGCATATGCGAGTTCGGCACTTTTGCCGGCGAATTTAAAGACATGGATCTTATTCGTGCCCGCAAGCCGACGCGGGCGCCGCAGTTTATGAACAGACTGAAGCTGACGCTCTGGGAAGCGACGGAAATTCATCTCAAAGAAGGCATTCTGCTGACTTCCGTTTGCGACATGGGCCTTTTCGGCAAGATATTATGCGTTTTTTATGATAAGCGCACGCATGATGTTTACGGTTGGAGCGATAACCTTAAAAGCCGTGATGCGTTTATCGCGCCTAATCTGATCGGCGGCACCGTTGCCGAAGCGAAAACCGCTGCGGACTCGGTAAGGTTTGTCAACGATCTCGATAAAGGCGAATATACGGTATGCGGACATCATGAAGGCCGCAGCGGCAGCATAGAATATTCTTTTATATGCCGCCGGCTGAGCCTGCCAAGTGTGGTGAGCATTCCGTTTGGCGAAAACCGCCCTCTTTACAGCCAAAAGGACTTCTTGCGGGCCGAGGGATATTTGACGGTCAACGGTGAAAAAATGGCGAGCGACGGCGACAGCGTCGCCATATTGGACGATCACCGCGGCTACTATCCGCGCCGGGCGCATTATGATTGGGTAACCACGCTGGGAAAACCGGACGGTGAGTATTTTGCTTTTAATCTGACCGAAAATCAGAGTACCGACAGTGAAAAATATAACGAGAACCTTATTTGGTTCAAAGATTCTGTCAGCCTGCTGCCGCCGGTAACTTTCCGCCGCGACAAGGACAGCGGCCGGTGTGACGGCAGCAATATTTGGTATGTGACCGATGAGCATGACATGGTAAACCTGACATTTCAGGTGAAAAATATGTACCCGACTTTACTGCATGCCGGTATCGTCAGCATAGACTATTATCTGGCTTACGGTTCGCTCAGCGGCTATTTGCGTGACGAAGAAGGTAAAAAATATATTTTGGACGGTCTCGTCGGCATGGGCGAGGATAAGACGCTGCTGTTCTGAAAAGTCGTCGCAATGTGCTCAACTCGTTGAATGCCTCCCTGCGGGAGGCATTGTTGAC
>CAZIQU010000026.1:0-3757 GCA_964541445.1 uncultured Lachnospiraceae bacterium
ATAAACACTATGATCCTTTCAGATTATTATCGCGGACTTAATTATACTATAGGATCACCCGGCAGACAAGAATAAAACGGGAAGTTTTGTTACAATTTTGTTAAGATTTGTTCTACAGTTCGCGCAGGTCGTCAAGCAGCTCTGTCTTTGATATGGTTTTATCGTCTTTGTATTTTATCAGTCGGGCAGGTACCCCTGCCACCACGCCGTTTTCCGGTACGTCTTTAGTCACAACGCTGCCGGCGGCAACTACCGCGCCGCGGCCGATGTGCACTCCCTCCAACACCGAAGAGTTGGCACCGATCAAGACATCGTCCTCCACAACGACCGGTGTGGCGCTGGGCGGCTCGAGCACGCCCGCCAGTATGGCACCGCCGCCGATGTGGCAGTGTTTGCCGACCTGTACGCGTGCCCCCATCATAACGCCCATATCGATCATGCTGCCCTCGCCGACACGGCAGCCCAAATTGATTACCGCGCCGGGCATGACGACGGCATTTTTCTCAATAGTCACGCCCTCTCTTATCCAGGCGCCCGGTTCGATGCGAGCCTCAAGATCCTTTATGTCAAGCAGCGGTACCGCCGAGTTGCGGCGGTCTGCCTCAATGCGGTGCGAGACGATCTGCGCCGCTTTTTCGCTCAAAAACTTTTTAGCCCAATCGTATTCGCAGAATACGGTATAGCTGCCCGCAGCGCCGTAAAATTCGCCGCCCTGCATATCCTCATCGGTAAGACTGCCCTTCACATAAAGCTTAACGGGGGTTTTTTTCTCCGATTCCTTTATAAAGCGGGCCAGTTCGTAGGGGTCGTTAAAATCGTATTCTTTATTCTGCACTGAAAAGATCCTCCATATGGTATAAGCCGCACGGCTTTTTCGCCGCGAAAACGGCGGCGGTAAGCGCGCCGCGGGCAAATATTTTTTTTGAACCGGCGCTGTGCGTTACCGTTATCACTTCATCATCGCCGGCAAAGATCACGCTGTGCTCACCGGCGATACTGCCGCCGCGCAGCGAATGTATGCCGATCTCACCCGCCTCCCGCCGGCATTCGCCGCTGCGGCCGTATACCGTTTTGTGCTCGCCGCCGGAGGCCGCGTTTATGCTTGCCAGCAGTGTTTTGGCGGTACCGCTCGGCGCGTCGGCCTTGAGGCGGTGGTGCGCTTCCACAATCTCGATGTCGCAGCTGTCGCCCAAAAGCTTTACCGCTTCGGCAACGAGCTTATTCATCACATATACACCCAAAGAGAAATTGGTGCTTCTTATCACGGCGATTGATTCTGCGGCTTTCGCTATTTTTTCTTCGCTCCGCGCGTCTATGCCGGTCACCGCGCACACCAGCGGCACTTTATTTTTCACGCACCAGTCGGTAACGGTGTCGGTGACGCTTTTATGCGAAAAGTCGATAACTACATCGATTTTTTCTTTTATCTCATTTAAATCGCCGTATACCGGGAAAGCGGCGGCGGTGCCGGGTTTGTCGAATCCGGCGGCTATAATTGTATCGTCCCGTTCTGCAGCGGCGGCGATAACAGTTTGCCCCATAGCGCCGCTGACACCGCACAGAAGAGCGTTTATCTTATCCATCTGTTTTAAGCCTCAGCTCAAAGTGTAGCCGTAAGCGGCTAAAACTTTTTTGAGATATTCCAGCTTTTCGCCGCCGAGATCGGTAAGCGGCAGGCGCATCGGTCCGGCCTGCAGCCCTACGGCGTTCATGGCGGTTTTCAAAGGTATGGGGTTGGCATCGCAGAAAAGCGCATTATGCAGATCGAGCAGCTCATACTGTTTTTTCCGCGCGCCGCTCAGATCGCCGGCAAAAAAAGCATCGGTTATCTCACAGCACAGCTTGGGAGCGATGTTGCTGCTGGTGCAGATTACGCCGTCGCCGCCGACGGCCATAAGCGCCAGAGCCTGTTCGTCGTTGCCGGAATAGACGCTGATGTCATCGTGCTTTTTGGCGCAGAGCTCGGTTATCTGCGATATATCGCCGCTGGCTTCTTTAAAGCCGGTAATATGCTCTATGCCGCACAGCTTAAGCATCAGTGACGCCGAAAGGTTCTTGCCGGTACGCGAGGGCACATTGTAGACGATTATCGGCAGGGCGGTATTGTCGGATATTTTCTGGAAATGGGCATATATGCCCTCATCGCTGCTTTTATTGTAATAAGGATTGCTTATCAACAGTCCGTCGGCGCCGGCTTCGGCGGCAATATCGTCGAGCAGCAGGGTATGCGCCGTATCGTTGGTGCCGGTACCGACGATGACCGGTACGCGTCGGTCGGCCGCCTGTATGCCTACGGCAAACATCTGTTTCTTTTCATCGTCGCTTATGGTAGGGGCTTCGCCGGTCGTGCCGCACAGCACTATGGCGTCAACGCCCTGTTCTATCTGCCAGTCGATCAGTTCCTCCAGACGGCGGTAATTTATCGCGCCTGTTTCCGTCATCGGCGTTATCAGCGCCGTGCCGACACCTCTAAAGAGCATGGATTTGTACCTCCGGGAAAATTATCGGTCAAACTGACCGTTATCTATAAGCAGCTGGGCGATCTGTACGGCGTTTGTGGCCGCGCCCTTGCGCAGATTGTCGGATACAACCCACAGATTAAGGCCGTTGTCGACGGAGAAATCGCGCCTTATTCTGCCTACATATACGCCGTCGGTATCGCCGCAGGCCAGCGGTGTGGGGTAGAGCAGGCTGCCCGGGTCATCTTGCAGCACAATGTTTTCATCTTTAAAGTACATAGAGAATATGTCCTTCAGCTCAAACGGTTTTTCCGTCTCTACATTTATACTTTCCGAATGGCAGAAAAATACCGGTACGCGCACGGTAGTCGCCGTGATGCGCAGTGTCTGATCGCCGAGTATCTTTCTGGTCTCGTTGACCATCTTATGTTCTTCTTTGGTATAGCCGTCATCGGTAAAATCGTCGATGTGCGGTATGCAGTTGTACGCTATCGGCACCGGGTAAAATTTAGGCGCATCACCCTTGATGCCGTCGGTCAGATCGGCAATGCCCTTGAGCCCGCTGCCGGAAACTGCCTGATAGGTGCTGTATACTATTCTTTTTATGCCGTAATTATCATATATGGGTTTGATCGCCACCACTGCCTGTATAGTCGAGCAGTTGGGGTTGGCGATGATATTGTTGTGTTTGAGCGCATCCTGCGGATTGACCTCCGGTACGACCAGCGGTACATTATCGTACATGCGGAACGCCGAAGAGTTGTCTATAACCACCGTGCCGTGTTCGGCCGCAATCGGCGAAAATTTTAAGCTGGTAGAACCTCCCGCCGAAAAAAGCGCGAAATCTATTTGTTTGTCGAATGAATGCTCATTAAGCTCTTCGACGGTGTAATCTTTGCCGTTAAACGTTACCGATGAACCGGCGCTGCGCGCCGAGGCCATGGGATAGAAATTTTCTATTGGTATCTTTCTCTCCTCGAGAACCTTCATCATCTTTCTTCCCACTACGCCGGTAGCACCGACGACAGCTGCATTATACTTTTTCATTTTTTCATTACCTTTCTGACTTCATTGGCGATGGCCGCGGCGTCGGGTACGGACGCCGACTCGATCTCTTTGGCGTAGGCTATGGGCATTTCGCTGCCGCCCAGCCGCGCGACCGAACATTTTAAAGAATAAAACGCGTCGCTTTCATTGATTGCCGCGGATATTTCCGCGCCGAAGCCCGCGAACTTGTGCGCTTCGCCGACCACGACGGCCCGGCCGGTCTTTTTTACCGAAGCCGTTATTGTCTGCGT
>CAZIQU010000026.1:3767-11394 GCA_964541445.1 uncultured Lachnospiraceae bacterium
TTCAAGCAGAGGTGGGTAATCGATCGGTGACAGGCTGCGCAGATCCACCACCTCAGCGTCAATGCCTTCGGCGGACAGAGCTTCCGCCGCCGCCAGCGCCAGTTCGGTATCGTATGAATAGGTGATTATACTGACGTCGCTGCCGCTGCGCTTGATATCGGCTTTTCCGATTATTATATCATCAGCTGCGGCGTTTTGTATGATTTCTGTTGATTTATAAAGCATTTTATGCTCAAAAAATATTACAGGGCTGTCGTCCTTTACCGCGGCTTTCAAAAGGTATTTGGCGTCTGTCGGTGTCGACGGTGCCAGCACCTTCAGTCCGGGGGTGTTTAAAAACATGGTTTCCGGGCACTGCGAATGCTGTGAGGCCGCACCGGTACCGGCGCCCATGGGAGTACGCACCACCATAGGCACGCTCAGCGCACCCGCCGCCATAAAAGGAAATGAGGCCGCGTGGTTTATCAGCGGATCGGCGGCCAGCGTCATAAAATCGGCAAACATTATTTCCACTACCGGGCGCAGACCCATCAGCGCCGCGCCGACCGCTGCGCCGGTGAAGGCTGTTTCCGATATGGGCGTCTGCCAAACGCGGCGTTCGCCGAATTCGGCGGAAAGCCCCTTTGTTGCGCCGAAGCCGCCGCCGTATATGCCGAGGTCCTCACCGATGAGAACGACATTTTCATCTTCGCGCATACATTCGCGCAAAGCTTCGTTTATAGCCTGAAGATATGTTATTTTGCCCAAAGCTCTTCTCCCGACTGTTTTGTATAAACAAACTGTTCGGCGGCGGCTGTATCAAGCGCATCGCCGTATTTTCCAACGCAGCTGCGGGCGGCTGCCGCCGCTCTTTGGCAAACGCAGTTTTTAAGTTCGTCAGCCTGCGCCTCACTCAGCACGCCTTCGTGTACAAGCCTGCTTTCGTAACGGGCGATAGGGCAGCTGCCGCGGTACGATTCCTCTTCGGCGCTGCTGCGGTATTCACAGCTGTCCGTGCGTGAATGACCACGCCAGCGGCAGGTATCGGCCTGAATAAAATAGGGTTTTTTTTCGCGTCGGATATATTCGGCGGCGGCGCTCACGGCGTCGAACACCGCGGTGACATCGTTGCCGTCTATTCTTGCCGACTTGATCAGAAAGCTTTCCGCCCTTTGGTAAATATGCTCGGCGGCGATAAATTTTTCGGCTCTTGAAGATATGGCGTAGCCGTTGTTTTCACAATAAAACAGTACGGGCGCGCCCCACACCGAAGCCAGATTGAAGGCCTCCATGCTCATGCCCTGATTTATCGCGCCGTCGCCCATAAAAGCGGTGACTATATTGGCGTGTTCTTTGTATTTAAGCGCCATGGCCATACCCACGGCCAGCGGCAGGCTGCCGCCGACGATGGCGCTGGTGCCCATGTTGTGATTCGCCAGATCGGTAAAATGCATCGAGCCGCAGAGCCCTTTGCCGATACCGTCAGCCAGCCCGCATATCTCCGCGAGCATAGCTTCCGGCGAGCCGCCTTTACCTATATAATGGCCGTGCCCGCGGTGTGTGCCGATTATCCAGTCGTCACTGTTAAGCGCCGCCGAAACCCCGGCGTGATTGGCTTCCTGCCCGATCGCCAAATGCAGAGTGCCGTGAACATAGCCTTCTTCGTTAAGTTTTTCTGCCTGTTCTTCAAAAAAGCGGGAGGTGTACATGGTCTTCAGCAGCCCGATCTTCTCCGCGGCTGCCAATGCGTCATAAGTTTTCATGAAAACCTCTGCGAGATGCGCCCTGCCGGGCGTATGTTCGCCAAATTTTGCGGTATTTTTTTGTCGGGCATCTTGTCAAATCCGTCTGTTTAATATATCCTTTCAATGGCGCCGAAACTTCAGGCGTCAGGGAGAATACAATGAACAGTGAAATAAGCGAAAAATCGCTGAAAACGATAATCGCCATGCAGACTAACGAGATCACCGAATATCACATATATAATAGCATAGCGGCTTTCGTTAAAGATGAAAACAATAAAAAAATATTGAAAAACATTGCATCGGAGGAGTTGGCACACAGTAAAATGTGGCAAAAGTATTCCGGGCGGCAGATCGAGCCCAATAAGCGCAAGGTGCGCAAGTACTCGCTCATCGCGAGGCTCTTCGGCTATACATTTGCCGTAAAGCTCATGGAAAACGGCGAGGAAAACGCTCAGAGCATCTATACCGAGCTGTCGGCGGAGGTGCCGGAGGCAACGGTAATCGCCGCCGATGAACAGCGGCATGAAGGCGAACTGATCGCCATGCTTGACGAAGAACTGCTCAAATATGTGGGCAGCGTGGTGCTGGGGCTCAACGACGCCATGGTGGAGCTTACCGGTACCTTGGCCGGCTTGACCTTCGCGCTGCAAAATACGCGGCTGATCGCGCTTTCGGGGCTGATAACCGGTATCTCGGCCACGCTTTCGATGGCGTCAAGCGAATACCTTTCCGCCAAGAGCGAAGGGCGCCCCGATGCGCTGAAATCGTGCACATACACGGGCATAGCCTACTGTATCACCGTGGCGCTGCTGGTGCTGCCGTATCTGCTTTTCCCGGCAGCGATGTATGCCTGGGCGCTGGGGGTGATGATCGCTACCGTGGTTCTGATAATTTTTATCTTTTCATATTATATATCGGTCGTGCAGGGCATCAGCCTGAAGAGCCGTTTCGGTGAAATGGCCGGTATCAGTATTGGCGTAGCGATAATCTCCTTTTTAATCGGGCTGCTGGTTAAGAAATTTTTGGGCATCGACATTTGAGTACGGCAGTTATACATGTATCTTTTGGTAACAAGTGACGACAGTGTTAAAATTCATACCGTATACGGGGATATATCATGGCACACAGGGCAGATAAGCTTACCATAGCGCAGATAATAAATAAATTGCGGAGCGAAGGGCTTTATGTTCGCTCGCCGGAGTGCGGCAACGATACCGTGGAGGCGCTCACCTACGATTCCAAGCAGGCGGCTCCCGGCAGCCTTTTCGTCTGCAAGGGCGTACATTTTAAAGATGAGTATTTTACCGAGGCGGTAAACAGGGGCATAGGCTGGTATATGGCGGAAAAGGAATATCCGTCAGCGGCCCGCGGCATCATCGTCAGCGATGTGCGCGCCGCTTTGGCCTGCGCGGCCGCGCTTTTTTACCGCTACAATAAGGACGATATGTATATTACCGCCTTTGTGGGAACAAAGGGCAAGACCAGTTCGGTTTATTTTTTGGTGAATATTCTCAAAACAGCCGGCCGCAAGGTCGCTTTTACCACCACCGCCGATGTCTGCGACGGCGAAACCACTGAGGAGGGTTTTCTCACTACGCCGGAATCGCCGGAGCTGCACGCCATCATCGGCCGAGCCTGCGACAACGGCTGCACCGATATGATCATGGAGGTTTCTTCGATGGCGGCCAAAATGGGCCGTGTGCATTGCCTGAGTTTCAAATACGGCGCTTTTCTCAATATCACCCCCGACCATATCAGCCCGTTTGAACACAAGGATTTTGCCGAATATCTCCACTATAAAAAAAGCATACTCGGCAAGTGCGAAAATTTGGCCGTATGTATCGACGACAGTCACGCGGCGGAGATAATAAGTGAGGAAAAGGACCGCCGCCGTATTATAACGTTTTCGGTGCGCGACAGCGGCGCCGATGTTTATATAGAGAGCGTCAGCAAAAAAGGCTTCGGCCGCCGCGCCGTGCTGCGCACGCCGGAATATGAGCTTGAGCTCGATATCGACGTGCCGGGTGAATACAATGTCGCCAACGCTTTGGCGGCTGCCGCCGTGGCCTATATGATGGGCATAGCGCCGGCGGATATAAAAGCCGGCATCGCCGGGGCGAGCATACCGGGGCGCATGGAAACCTTCACACGCTGCGGCTATACGGTCATCGCCGATTACGCGCACAACAAGGCCAGCATGGCTAACGCCATGAAAGCGCTGCGTGAGGATTACCCCGATAAAAAGATTGTGGCGCTTTACGGCTGTTCCGGCGGCAAGGTGCCGAAAAGGCGCGAGGATATGGCCTGTGAATCGGGCAAGGCGGCTTCGTATGTATATGTGACCGCCGACAACCCCAATTTTGACGATCCGGCGGTTATTGCCGGGGAAATAAAAGAACATCTCGATAAAATGGGCTGCCCCTGCGAGATAATCACCGACCGGGCTGAGGCGGTGCGCCGGGCTGTGTATAATCTGAAAAAAGACGAGGTACTGCTGCTTTCCGGCAAGGGCCGCGAGCATTATCAGGTAGTACGCGGGAAAATAACCCCTTACGAGGGCGACGCCGTGCTGGCGGAAAAATATCTGAAAGAATATAAAAATGATAAATCTGAATTATAAGCTGAAAAAACTGGAAGAAGAACATAAGCCGATACTCACCGGCATCATCGGCGCCGGGCAGATGGGCAAGGCGCTTGTCAGCCAATTTACCCACCTTAAGGGTATGCGCCCGTCGGTGGTATGCGCCGCACATTTGGAGCATGTGCTTACCGCTTTTGATATTGCCGGTATCCCCCGTGATATGCTGCGGACGGTGAAAAACGGCGACGAAGCGGCGGCGGCGGTCGAAGCGGGCAAATACGCCGTATGCGATGATTTTTCCGTTGTGAACGGCTGCGGGCTGCTCGACTGTGTTATCGACGCTACCGGCAACACCGATGCCGGCGCCGGTATAGCCATGGGCGCGATTGAAAACGGCCACGATGTAATCATGCTCAATGTTGAGACCGATGTCACCGTCGGGCATATACTCAAGCATGAGGCCGAACGGGCCGGGGTGATATACACGGCTTCCGCCGGGGACGAGCCGGGCGCGGTAAAGGAGCTTTACGATTTCGCCGAGGCTATCGGGCTTGATATATTGGTAATGGGCAAGGGCAAAAACAATAAAGTCGATTTAGAGTGCAACCCCGATACGGTACGCGAGGAAGCTCTGGCGCGCGGTATGGCGCCCAAAATGCTTTCATCGTTTAAGGACGGCACCAAGACCATGGTGGAGATGACCTGCATGTCGAACTCGACGGGCTTTCTGCCCGATGTGCGCGGCGCGCACGGCCCGAAAGTGAATACAACAAACGCCTGCGATATTTTGCGGCTGAAAAGCGAGGGCGGCATATTAAATAATTATAAGGTGGTGGAATACACCGACGGGCTGGCGCCCGGCGTGTTTTTGATAGTCACCTCGGGGCTTGAACAGGTACACGCGGAGATGCAGTATCTGAAGATCGGCAGCGGGCCTAATTATCTTATCTACCGGCCGTATCATCTTTGCAGCTTGGAAACGCCGATAACGGTGGCGCGCGCCAAGCTGATGCGAGAACCCAGTCTTTTAGAGCTGACCGACACGCCCTTTTCGGAGACGGTGACCGTGGCAAAAAAAGACCTGAGCCCGGGTGAATATATCGACGGTATCGGCGGATTTTGCGTGTACGGCGCGATTGAACGCTACGAAACAGCCCGCCGCGAAAATCTGACGCCGATAGGCATGATAAACACCGCCACCCGCGTGGTTAAACCGGTAAAAAAGGGACAGGCCGTCAGCCGCGACGCGCTGGCTTTTGACGAAAATTCACCCGTATACCGACTGCGCAGGCGGCAGGAGGAGCTGCTCGGCTGAAAAGCGCCGCAGCGAAAAAACAACTTGACGATTATATGTTGAAATCGTCGGGGGAATAATGTATAATAGCATCGTTGTGGAGGTAAAAATGTGCGAAAATAAAAAAGTGATCATCTCTTTGACTACGGTATTTTCCGCCGTCATTATCGCCGCCGCAGCTGCTCTGTTCCTTTATGAGCAGGACGACCGAAAAAAGATAGGCGGCAAACAGATCAAGGTCAATTACAAGTTCTCCAAGGAATTTGACGACTGATCGCGCCCCGAAAAATGCTGATGTGGCTCAGTTGGTAGAGCAATTGATTCGTAATCAATAGGCCGAGTGTTCGAGTCACTCCATCAGCACCATTTGAAACCAAAAGGTCCGCGTAAGCGGGCTTTTTTTGTTGTTCAATTTCCAGGTTAACGCTGGGAATTGCTTCGTTTACAGTCATTGTTTGACACTCCTTTTAGATATGAATCTCGGGCATTCGATTAGCGACACACGAAAGCTCTGCTTGCAGTCGTGCTGACACTTACGGCAAAGCTCATTGTAGATAATGCGGTTACGATAATTCAGAAACAGTGCCCATTCCTGTTTCCGTTTCTTTGACATTCGTGGCATTGTGTACCTCCTTCCTTGAAAATAAAATAGCCGCAAAGAAGTTTCGCACTATCGCCCTGTTTGCGTAATTTCTTGGGGCGATTATCGAGCCTTTATTGCTCGCTATCAGCCTTTTGAAAACAGGGCAAGGTGTTTGTACTGCCTTGCGGTTATAAACTGTTCTGTACCATTTCGGGTTCATAACTGATGACATTACACACCGAACATTCCGGCAAGCGGATTGGAGTTCACAGCTCTTTCTAATTGCTCACCTGAAACATGGGTGTAAATCTGTGTGGTGGCAATGCTGTCGTGACCGAGTATCTGTTGCAGAGCACGAATATCCACCTTGCCGTACTGGTACAGTGTTCGGTGACCGTCCCTTGATGACGGTGAGGTAGTTGATGTATTCCTCCAGCAGAGGAAAAGTCTTGAAGTGTTTGAGTGCCATAATTTTTTGCTCCTTTCGATTGTTCACAGTTCTGTGATTGATTTTTTTGCGGTTCTATGTTATATCTTATTGATATAGAAACAGGAGCAGACATTGGAAGCGCAAATGCTCCCACTGTCTGCTCGTTTGTTTATGTAAGAAAAGTCCCGTTTTTCTGCCGTGGCATTGTTCACTGCGATTGACGGAGATTGTTTATATAATAGGTGGTTATATGTTAGAAAGTTTAAACAAAATCAGAAAACCAGTATATGTATTTGGTTTTAAGAAAATAATATATCCCCTAATCATACTTGCGTGTGGAATTGTACTCGGTGTTGTTTCAAAAGCATTAGATGAAACAGCGAGCAATCTGTTGCCCTCATTTATTGAACAGTTAGATTTGAGAAACTTCTTTTCTCGTATAGGTATATGGATGTTTACAGGAGTCTGCATATCTCTTTACTCAAAAACACCTCTTAGAAGTGCAATTAACATTCTACTGTTTTTTGTGGGTATGGTTGGAAGCTATTACATTTATACAATATACGTTGCAGGCTTTTTCCCTAAGTCTTATATGATGATTTGGATTGCCATGACATTATTATCTCCATTTGTTGGGATGGTGTGTTGGTATGCAAAAGGATCGTCTATCGTATCAATTTTTATTTCGTCAATAATCTTTATGATGATGACACGACAGGCGTTTCATTTTGGTTTTTGGTACTTTGATATAAGCTGTGTTTTAGAATTGATTTTGTGGGTAGCAACTATCATAATTTTGTTTGAGAATCCAAAACAAATTGCTAAGGTTATAGGTTTGGGTGCATTGCTCTTTTTTCTGACATCACAGTTAAATTTGTTTTGGGGGATGTTATAACTATAACTACGTAAAATGAGCATTTGTCTTTCCGAACTCAATCGCCGAAAGGCAAAAGAAAAAGAATTATAATCTCACAGCAAAGGCACCTGCATTTTGGCGGGTGCCTTTCATATAAGC
>CAZIQU010000027.1:0-11132 GCA_964541445.1 uncultured Lachnospiraceae bacterium
CATCATAATCATAAGCAAAAGCAGTCCGGGTTTATATTGTCTAGGCGGAGAACTTATTTTATACATTAGAAAAATCAGGAAAGTACACATCAAAGAATTTATAACTTTAATAACAGTAAGACCGCTGCCTATATTAAGAAAGACTTGTAAAAAAAATGTGCGGTAAGCCTGCCACTCCATTCCAAATAATGGCGAGAAAGCGAAGTATAAAGATCATGAATATTTTCTATAGGCTCAAGTCCCAATTTCATGGCTTCACCTAAATTAGGATCTTTGTATATATACGTATAAAGAATATCATCAGATGTTCGCGGATACAGAAGGTTAAAAGCCAGCATTAAACAAAATACACATAACAATATAATATAAAATATTCGCTTTTGCAGTTTTAAATCGGTAAAGTATTTATCGGCAAGAATATGAAACCTACTACTTATTTTTTTGATAAAATCAAACATTAAAGTTCTCCCTTTCTTGTATAACACATATTACGCGTTTGCTGTTTAATCACAAAATCAGCATTAAAAACCGGTTAATTATAGCATATCGGCGGCGGGTTTTCCTTGACATGCGGTCATATTGAATATAAAATTTATATAAATGGGTATTTCATCTTAAGGTAATACCCTGCGGAGGCTTTATTTGGAGAAAAAACAGGTAAATTCGGTGCTGCCGGTATACGCCGTGGGTATAACGTGGCTTTTGTACGCTCTCTTTTTCCCGCTGTATAAGGGAGTACACTATCTTATCGCCGCGGCTTTATCCGCAGGCATTTATTATCTGGTAAGGGCCATCGCGCCCAAGCAGCTCGTCACGGTGGAGAAAAAGCTCATCGCGCACACCAAGAATGCGCGCGTAAACGAGGTGATCGACGAAGCCAATAAGAACATCGCCGAAATCAGAAGGCTCAACGGCGTTATTGCCGACGCGGGAGTCAGCGCTAAAATTGAGCAGATAGACGAGCTGACGGTGCAGATATTCGACAATGTCATCAAAAATCCCGACAATATTTCCGCGATAAGACGCTTCATCTCTTATTATCTGCCCACGACGATAAAGCTGCTCAGCAGCTACGCCGATCTGGCCGGCCAGAAGACCTCGACCGACAACATCAAAACGACGATGGAAAAGATAGACGGCATGCTTTCCACCGTTATCGAGGCATTTAAAAAACAGCTCGACAGCCTTTACGCCTCGACGGCGCTGGATGTTGCCAGCGAAATATCCGTCATGGAAAACATCTTAAGCTCGGAAGGTCTTGCCGGCGGCGAAAGCTTTACCAGCACCGACGGGACACAGACCTCTTTAAAATTATAAAACGACAGGGAAAGGATCATTTATTATGGAAGAACAGAAATTGGAACTGGAGACCACGGCGGCGGACGACAAGCTGCCCGAACTTAAATTTGACGATGTACCCGTACTCGATGTAGAAACGGTAATCAGCAATGCCGAGAAAACGGTAGCGACCGTGCCGGAGGAGACGACGCTGACGGCGGCTGAGCAAAAAGCGGTGGAAGAATTTTCCGAAAAGATCGATATCACCAATTCCAGCTTGGTACTGCAATACGGCACAGGCGCGCAGAAGCACATCGCCAATTTTTCGGAGACGGCGCTCAGCAAGGTGCGCAATAAGGACATGGGTGAAGTCGGCGACATGCTCTCTAATTTGGTAGTCAACCTCAAGGGCTTTGACGGCAGCGCCAAAAAGAGCCTTTTCGGCGGCTGGAAACACTCGATAGAGAAAATGAAAGCCAACTATTCGCGCGTGGAGACCAACATCGACAAAATCACCGATATGCTCGAGCAGCATCAGGTAACGCTGCTGAAGGATATCGCCGTATTCTCCAAAATGTACGAAATGAATACCGACTATTATAAAGAGCTGGCCATGTACATAGAAGCAGGCAAGCTGAGACTCAAAAAGGCGCAGGAGGAAGAGCTGCCCAAGCTGCAGGCCAAGGCCACGCAGAGCGGCAAGCCCGAGGACGCGCAGGCGGCCAGCGATTTTGCCAACATGATCGACCGTTTCGATAAGAGATTATACGATCTGCAGCTTACCAAGACCGTATCTTTGCAGATGGGCCCGCAGATCAGACTGCTGCAGAACAACGACAGCCTGATGGCCGAAAAGATCAATTCCTCCATAGTGAATACCATTCCTCTCTGGAAGAGCCAGATGGTGTTGGCTCTGGGGCTGGAAAACTCACGTCAGGCCATAAAGGCGCAGAAGGAAGTTACCGATATGACCAATGAACTGCTCAAAAAGAATGCCGAGCTGCTTAAGACCGGTACCATCGAAGCAGCGAAAGAAAGCGAAAGGGGCATCGTCGATATCGAAACCCTCAAGCAGACCAACCAGGACCTCATCTACACCATAGAGGAAGTGGTCAAGATTCAGCAGGAAGGCAAGCAGAAGCGCGCGGAAGCGGAGAAAGAACTCGGCAATATCGAGCACGAGCTCAAGCAGAAGCTGCTGGAAGTGTCGCAGGGACAGATCAGTTCCCCCGGCAATAAATAACGGATAAAGGAAAAACGCGATGAATTTCGGCAAAAGATCGACGGCGGTCACCCTCTGCATCATCATGATAGCCGTCGCCATACTCCTCGGCGGGCGCATCGGGCTGATGAAGCTCAGAAACGCCGCCGTGGAACTTTTCGAGTCCGGCGACCCGGAGACTGCCACCGACCTGGGCATTCAATACGATCTGGACAGGCGCGCGGCGTTTGCCGGCAATCTTGTCGTGGTAGCTAAGCGTTATCTCGATGAGGACGACAAGCTCATCAAAAATGTGACCGCGGCCTGCGACGATCTGGACAAGGCCGCGGACCCCAACAGAAAATACAAGGCCAACGAAGCGCTTACATCAGCCTGCACGGCACTGCACGACCGGCTGGCGCAGTGCGATCTTTCCGAATCGGACATACGCTACAACGACGGTATCATCGCCGACATGGAAAGCTGCAATCAGATAATCGGCCATTCGCAGTACAACGACGCGGCGGAAAGCTTTAATACGCTTTTGGGTAAATTCCCCACCTCGGTGGTCAGGCTGATATGCGGCGTGAAGAAGCTCACGCTTTTCGCCTATTAAGACAGGAGCGGCAGATGAAAAAAACTACAATCAAAAAAGCGGCGTTCGCGCTGATATTGCTTATGCTGCTGCTGCCGGCTTCCGGCATAGCGGCGCTGAATGCCCCGGCGGGCGTTTATATCTCCGACAATGCCGGCGTGATTGACGCCGCCGATGAAAGCTACATTCTCGAAAGAGCCGGCCGTCTCGATGATCTTACCGGCGCGCAGATAGTTATCGTGACCGTCGATTTTCTCGACGGCAGTGATATTGAAGACTACTGCTACGAGCTTTTCAACGACTGGGGCATCGGCGACGCAACGAAAAACAACGGCATACTCATACTGATAAGCATGGGCGACCAGCAGTTTTACGCCATGGCGGGTACCGGGCTGGAAAGCGAATTTTCCGGCAGCCGGCTGACAAATTACTTTTACGACTATTTGGTGGACGACTTCAATAACGGCGAATATTCCGCCGGCATAGTGAATATGTTTGACGCTGTCAGCAGCGATGTGGCTTCTTATTACGGCGTATCGCTTTCCTCCTCCTCGACATCGGGAGGCAGCGGCTCATACAACAACTACAACAATAACACCAAGGACGATAATACTTTTTATGTACCGCAGAATACCACCCGCAGCTCCTTCGGTTTTTTCAGCGTGATATTCTGGATAATAATCATCATCGTTATCATATCGGTCATCAGGGCGCTCACCCGCTCTGCCCGCTATTATAACGGCTACGACACCCACAGACGAAATACCGGCTACTACATACCGCCGATCAACACAAACAGAAGACGCAGCTGGTGGGACGAACCGAACAACAACCGCAGCGACCGTGATGACGATCACCGCGGCGGCTCATCGGGCGGCGGCTTCGGCGGTGGCGGCGGCAGCTCATCGGGCGGTTCGCACGACTTCGGCGGCGGCAGCAGCCGCGGCGGAGGAGGCGGCGGCAGCTGGAGCGGCGGCGGTGGCGGCTGGGGCGGTTCCTCAGGCGGCAGCAGTCACAGCAGCGGCGGCTTCGGCGGCGGCTCATCGGGCGGCGGCCATAGCTTCGGCGGCGGTGGCAGCCGCGGCGGAGGCGGCGGTGGCGGCTGGGGTCGCTAAAACATACTAAAATAAAAATTAAAAAGATCGCGTTATGCCCTATTTCGGCACAGCGCGGTCTTTTTTTGCTGCCGAAGCAACTGCCGCAGCTCATATTATTTTAATTAAAACTGCCGCCGCGCGCTGCATAAAAGACAGTTCATCAGCAGGAAAAATTTACCTTTATCATTGACAGCGGCGTCAGTCGGTGCTATATTTAGAACATGTGTTCGATATAATGAGACCGGCAGAGGGGGTGTTGCTGTATATGGAGCAAAAAAAAGCGCGCGAGTGGCTGTCAGAGCTGAAAAAACTGCGGGAGGAGACCGAACAGGTACGGCAGAAGCTCGCGGCCTATACCTCGCTGGCCGAAGGCACGGCCGCCAAAAACGATTCGCTTGGCACGCGAGTCGATGTTTCTCCCGGCCGCCGCGATGATCTTATCTGCACGGTGATTACCGTGCGCGAACGGCTGGAGCGGCTATGCGGACAGCTGGGCGAAAAATATTTTTCTCTGGAACTTATTCTGGCGGAAATGCCAGATATGCGCCTGGCCTGCCTGCTGAAATACATTCATATCGAAGGGCTCTCGTTCGCAGAGGCCGCCGAACAACTCGATCTGACGGAGCGGCATGTGCGCCGCCTGCACATTAAGGCGCTGGACGAGCTGGAAGATCTGCTGGAACAAAAAGACACTTCCGCCGAATGAGCCCTCAGCGGGCCGCACGGAGCCATACAAAAACCGACTTAAAATGTAGCAGAAAGCCGTAATTTACTTTCAAGTCTAAAATGAGTTTCCGATACGGAAAAACGCCTGAAAACTTGAGATAAAAGCCTTAAACAATTGGTTCTGCGGGCGACTTATGCTATAATAAATACAGTTCAATCCATACGGCGTATTTATGTATATCCGAAAACTGAAAATCGTCAATTTCCGAAATATTTCCGCGGCGGAAATAGAACCGTCTGCGGGTTTTAACGTGCTCGTGGGAGAGAACGCTCAGGGGAAGACCAATACCGCCGAGGCGGCTCAGCTGGCACTTACCGGGCACAGCCATCGCGAGACCGTTAACGAGAATTTCATCGGCCCGGAAGGCAAACCGGCGTACATTTCGGTGGATTGCGTGCTCGATGACGGCGCCGGCTATACCGCCGAATGCCGAATGGAAAGGGGCAAAAGCCGCGTCCATACGGTAAACAACGAGATCATAAAAAGCCGTGCCGAGCTGATCCGCGATTTTCCCGTGGTTTTTTTCAGCCCTGAAGACCTGCGCATCGTCAGTGACGCGCCGGCCGCCCGACGGGCTTTTCTCAATGAAGCGGTAAGCGCCATCTACCCGCCGTACGCGCTTTTGCTGAACGATTACAACCGCACACTGCGCCAGCGCAACATTCTTTTAAAGGACTACGCGCCCTCCGCGGCGGCACTGCTGGAGGTCTATGACGAAAAGGCAGTGGAGCTCGGCAGCGACATCGCCAGATACCGCATTAAATTCCTTTCGGAATGTGAAAAGGCCGCTTCGGAATATTACCGCTTTATTTCCGGCCAGCGTGAGGATATTTCGCTGAATTATGTTTCCAATGTGCTGGACCGGCCCGGAATAACCGATGTCAGACGCGCTTACGATACGGCGCTGCGCGCTTCGCGTGAGGACGATATTTTCAGCCGTTCCACCACCAGAGGCATACATCACGACGATATTGCCATTTTTATCAGCGGCCGACCGGCGCGCAAATTCGGCTCGCGGGGGCAATGCCGCAGCGCGGCAATATGCCTCAAGCTTTCGCTGACCGGCATGATTTTAGCCAGACGCGGTGTCCGCGCGGTAGTCATTCTCGACGATGTAATGAGCGAGCTGGACGCCTCACGGCGGGCGCAGGTAGTGGAGATGCTCAGCCAATATCAGGTATTTATCACCTGCGTAGCGCAGGATTTCGATACAAAGAATTACGATAAAAAAGTGTTTCATGTCGAAAACGGCGTGATCACCGGACAGACAGGAGAAAAAAATGAGTTCTAACACTTACGATGCCAGCGGCATCAAGGTACTGGAAGGTCTGGAGGCAGTCCGCAAACGCCCGGGCATGTATATCGGCTCGACCGGCAAGAGCGGTCTGCACCATCTGGTCTACGAAATAGTAGATAACTCGGTTGACGAAGCGATGGCGGGAGTCTGCGACGTTATCAGAGTGACAATCAACGCCGGCAACACGATTACCGTGCTGGATAACGGCCGCGGCATACCGACCGGCATCCATCCCAAATACAACAAATCGGCGGTAGAAATAGCTCTTACCATGCTGCACGCAGGCGGCAAGTTTGACAACACCAACTATAAGGTCTCCGGCGGTCTTCACGGCGTCGGTGTTTCTGTCGTCAATGCGCTGAGCGAGCATCTGCACGTAAAGGTATTTCAGGACGGCAAGATATTCGAGCAGGACTACCACCGCGGCAAGCCGGACGCGCCCCTCGCCGTGACCGGCAAGACGAAGCTGCACGGCACCGAAGTATTTTTCCGCCCCGACCCGGAGATATTCTCCGAGCTGGAATATTCCTACGATACCATAAAGCACCGCCTGCAGGAGCTGGCCTTCCTCAATAAGGGGCTGACCATCACATTGAAGGACGAGCGCGGCGAAGAGGAACGATACGAGGAGTTTTGCTATGAAGGCGGACTGATCGAATATGTCCAATTTCTCAACAAGGGCAAGCAGCCGCTCAACTTTGAAAAAGATACGCAGCAGTGCGACATCGAGGCGGCTATACAGTATACCGACGCTTATAACGAAAGCGTATTTTCCTTTGCCAACAACATAGATACCACCGAAGGCGGCATGCACCTGAACGGTTTCAAAACCGCGCTGACCCGCAGCGTCAACAATTACGCGCGCAGGTTCGGTTTTCTCAAAGACAATGAGGACAACCTCACCGGTGAGGATATCCGCGAGGGCATTACCGCCATTATCAGCGTTAAGCTGCGCAACCCGGAATTCGAGGGTCAAACCAAGACCAAGCTCGGCAACCCGGAGGTGCGCGGCGTAGTCGATACGATAGTCGGCGACAATGTCACCGCCTTTTTGGAGGAGCACCCGGCCGATGCCAAGACCATTTTGGAAAAAGCCGTGCTGGCGACCCGCGCCCGTGCCGCCGCCAAAAAAGCGCGTGATCTCATCCGCCGTAAAAGCGCGCTGGAATCGGCAGCTCTGCCCGGCAAGCTGGCGGACTGCTCCGACAAGGACCCTGCCAACTGCGAGATATATATAGTAGAGGGAGATTCCGCCGGCGGCTCGGCCAAACAGGGCCGCGACCCGCACATTCAGGCGATACTGCCGCTGCGCGGCAAGATACTCAACGTCGAAAAAGCCCGTCTCGACCGCATACTCACCACCGATACCATACGCTCGATGATCACCGCGTTCGGCACCGGCATATCCGATGAGTTCGACATCAACAAAGCGCGCTATCACAAAATAGTGATAATGACCGATGCCGATGTCGACGGCGCGCATATACGCACACTGCTGCTGACCTTTTTCTACCGCTATATGCCCGGGCTGATCGACCACGGCTATGTATATATAGCGCAGCCGCCGCTTTACAAGGTGCAGAAGGGCAAAACGGCGCGCTACTGCTACACCGAAAAACAGCTCGAGGCCATATACGAAGAAGTCGGCCGCGACAAGGCCGAGCTGCAGCGCTATAAAGGCCTGGGCGAAATGAACGCCGAGCAGCTTTGGGAGACCACCATGAACCCCGAAAACCGCACGCTGCTGAAGGTAAACGTGGAGGACGCCATTCAGGCGGATATGATCTTCTCGGTGCTTATGGGCGATCAGGTGCAGCCGCGCAAGGAATTTATCACGGCTAACGCGCAGATGGCCAAGGATCTGGATATATAGGTGAGAATACATGAAAAAAGACAAGAACATACATATTTATCACGTTGACGAAAGCAACATACAGCATGTGGATATATCCGACGAAATGCAGAAATGCTACATTTCTTACGCCATGAGCGTTATCGTCGGGCGGGCGCTGCCCGATGTGCGCGACGGCCTCAAGCCGGTGCATCGCCGCATACTTTACGCCATGCAGGAGCTGGGCATGGGCGCCAACACCGCCTACCGCAAGAGCGCGCGTATCGTCGGTGATGTTATGGGTAAATATCACCCGCACGGCGATTCCGCCATATACGACAGCATGGCGCGTTTGGCACAGCCGTTTTCCACCCGCTACCCGCTGGTAGACGGCCAGGGAAACTTCGGCTCGATCGACGGCGACAGCCCTGCGGCTATGCGTTACACCGAAGCGAGAATGTCGAAGCTCTCCGCGGAAATGCTCCGCGACATAAACAAAGATACCGTCGATTTCACCGGCAACTTTGACGACACCTTAAAGGAACCGACCGTACTGCCATCACGCTTCCCCAACCTGCTGGTGAACGGCTCATCCGGTATTGCCGTTGGTATGGCTACCAACATACCGCCGCACAATCTTACCGAGATAATCAACGCTACCGTTGCCCTCATGGAGAATGAGAACCTTACCGTTAAGGATTTGATGAAATACGTAAAGGGGCCCGATTTCCCCACCGGCGGCATCATCATGGGCAAAAGCGGCATAGCAAGCGCTTACACTACCGGCCGCGGCCGCATTAAGGTGCGAGCCAAAGCCGAGGTTGAAGACGTAGGCAACAACCGCCAGAGAATAGTAGTGACCGAGATACCCTACATGGTCAATAAAGCCATGCTGGTGGAAAAGATCGCCGGGCTGGTCAAGGATAAAAAGATCAACGGCATATCGGACATCAACGACTACTCCGACCGCAACGGCATTAAAATAGTCATTGACCTCAAGCGCGATGTCAACGGGCAGATAATACTCAACCAGCTTTATAAAAACACACAGCTGCAGGAGACCTTCGGCGTGATTATGCTGGTGCTCGACCATCAGCAGCCTAAGGTGCTGAACCTCAGGGAGATACTCGACTGCTACATCAAATATCAAAAGGAAGTTATCGTCAGACGCTCGAAATTCGACCTTGACAAGGCGCTGGCACGCGCTCACATACTCGAAGGCTACCTGATCGCTCTCGACAATATCGACGAGATCATCAAGGTGATACGCGCCAGCTACGACGACGCCGAAGAACGCTTAATGGAGCGCTTCAAGCTGTCTGCCATACAGGCCAAGGCCATCGTGGAAATGCAGCTAAAGCGTTTGCAGGGACTCGAGCGCGAGAAGATTGAGGCCGAATACAGCGAGCTGGAAAAGACGATAGCTTATTTAAGACGTGTGCTTGAAAGCGAAGCGCTGGTAATCGAAATAATCAAGAACGAGCTTATCGAAATAAGAGACAAATACGGCGACAAGCGCCTGACCGGCTTTGAGAACGACACCGAGGATTTTGACATGGAAGACCTCATCGCCGAAGAAGATGTTGTTGTTACCATAACGCATGTCGGTTATGTGAAGCGCATCGCCGGCAACACCTACAAGGCGCAGAAGCGCGGCGGCAAGGGCATAGCCGCGCACGCCACCCGTGAGAACGATTTTGTGGAGCATATGTTTATGACGACGACGCACCACTTCATCATGTTCTTTACCAACAAGGGCAAGGTGTACCGCCTCAAGACCTACGAGATACCGGAGGCAGGCCGGTATGATAAAGAAAACGGCGCTCACCGAATACGATTCGGTACGCAAGAGCGGCATTATCGCCATCAATCTGGGCGAAAACGACGAGCTGATCGCCGTTAAGCTTACCGACGGCAGCAAAAATATCATCATGGGTACATCGCACGGACAGGCTATCACCTTCAACGAGAGCGACGCCCGCGCCATCGGCCGTGTCGCTACCGGTGTCAGAGGCATCAAGCTGGCGGATAAGGATACCGTAGTGGGTATGGATATCGCCGAAGACGGCAAGCATATACTCACCGTTACGGAAAACGGCTACGGCAAGCTGACAAAGGTATCACTCTACCCGCAGCAAAACCGCGCCGGCAAGGGCGTGCAGAACTACAAGCTCACCGCCAAAACCGGTCTGGTGACCGGGCTCATGTGCATAGATAAAGAGCTCAACGATATAATGATGATTTCCGACGACGGCGTTGTGATACGCATGGAATCGGCCGGCATCTCTACCATGGGCCGCAGCACCTCGGGCGTGAAGGTAATGCGCCTTGAGGATGAGATCAGAGTGGCGACAATCGCCAAGGTAAACAAGATAGAGGACGACGAAAACGACGACCAGCTGGGCATGGATGAAAACGTGCTAGGCGGAGAAGAAGACGGCGGTGATACACAGGAATAAAATCGCCGCATCGTCGCATCGTCGCAATGTGCTCGACTCGTTGAAGACCTCCCTAAAAAGGGAGGTCTTGTTGACTCGTATCGCCATTGCTCCTCTTCAGCCGAAATGAAGGGCCGCATTTCGGCTGAGAAAAAACCAAGACCTTTCTCGCGAAAAGACTTATCTTGTTTTTTCGCGAAGCGCAGCAGATCTCATTTTTTGGCCTCGCAATTTCCTGACCCGGGCACTTTGTTCATCTTCAGACGAAATATAATGCCGCATTTCGGCTGAGAAAAGGGCAAGGTCAAAACTATGGGGGCAGATCTCAATTCTTGGCTTAATCAAGCTAAAAACTCTAACCTGGTCCGTTTGATGGCAAACAGACCGGGTTAGTAATCTCAAGAGGACAGGTCTGTTTTTCGGCACTCAAAATTTAGAGCATTTTCCAGCCTTTAAACTTCACACTGTATTACCTTGACCTACCCGCGGCGCATGCTTATTGAAGCACGCAGTTGAATAAAAACGAACTCACCGAAACCGCGGCACTACGGTTTCGGTGAAAAGGAGGTGTCCGGCAAGCGCACAAGCACGGCATTTACAATGCCGTGCGCTTAAGCGCGCCGTGACAGCGACGCGGAAGCGCCGACCCGGATGATTGTGGTATTAAG
>CAZIQU010000028.1:0-9887 GCA_964541445.1 uncultured Lachnospiraceae bacterium
TATGCTGCGTGAATTAAGAGAATGCGGCGCTATCGGCTGAATTATCATCAATTCACAGCCGGGATTGACGATCGGCCCGCCCAACGAAAGAGAATATGCTGTCGAGCCGGTAGGCGCCGCAACCAATACGCCGTCACCGCTGTACTCCGCGACCGTAAAATCGTCTACAGTCACCTTAAACCGGCCTACGCCCATACCGAGAGTAGCGGCGTGCTTTACGGCAATGTCGTTCACGGCGTTGCCGTAAAGCACGCCGCTACTGTCGGAAAGCTCAATAAGCATGCGCTCGTCGACGCTGCAAACATTATTTAAAATATCGTCAATCTCCCGCAAATAATCTATTCTGTCCAACGAAGTCAGAAAGCCGGTATTACCGAGATTTATACCTGCCAATGGTATATCGTTCTGCACGCAGTACTTTGCTGCGCGCAGAAGCGTACCGTCGCCGCCGATAGTAACAGCCAGATCGCAAGCCGCCATTTCTTTTTGATCCACCGTATTTTTTATATCGGTCATATATACACTGCAGTCACGAGAAAGAAGATGCCTTTTTACAGCGGCGGCTATTTCGCCGTCACTATCTTTGAGCGAATTGGTAAATAACGCTATTTTCATTTATCAAGCTCCTCATGCGCCTTTTCTACGGCGGCATCGATCAGGGCATCGCCGTCAGCCGCAGCTTTACTTTCGTCAACGGTCATTAAAACGATGAACTCAATATTTCCTTTAGGCCCCTTTATCGGCGAGTAATCGATAATTCTCATGTACAAATGTTTTAGATTTAGATTATATATTACACTTTTTACTATATTTTTATGTGTTATTTTATCATTTATTACGCCTTTATGGCAATTTTCATTCTTTTCCGACTCAAATTGCGGTTTTATGAGCAAAATAATATCGGTATCTTTTTGAGCGAATTCTTTGATCTTATCTGCTATTTTTACAAGAGATATAAAGGAGACGTCGCATACTATGACCTGTATCAAGTCCTCTATGCTGCTTCTTTCGATGTAGCGAAAATTGCATCTTTCAATTACACTCACGCGCTCATCTGTACGCAGAGAGTATGCCAATTGACCGTATCCCACATCAACCGAATATACCTTATCGGCGCCGTTTTGCAACAGACAATCAGTGAAACCGCCGGTAGACGCCCCGATATCAAGACAGATTTTATTTTTTACCTCTACCGGAAAGATCATCAGTGCTTTTTCAAGCTTCAGCCCACCCCGGCTAACATATTTGACCGGCTTACCAAGCAGAGAGATTTCATCTTCTTCTTTTATCTGAAAACCGCATTTGTCAGCCTTTTGTCCGTTAACACATACCTTCCCCTCAAGAATCAGCGCTCTCGCTTTTTCTCTGGATTCGCATATTCCTTTTTCGGTCATAGCTACATCAAGTCTGGTTTTCATGGTTTTATTATAGCATATAAAATACAGACATGAAATTTAATTCATGTCTGTAAATTTTATTATCTTCAAATTTAATATTATCTGACAATTTTGCATATCATGCCGTTTTTGGCTCCGGCAGCGTTGCCTTCCTCGGTATCCACATGAAAATCAAGCAGATATTTTTCACCAGCCCTGATAAGAACATGGTTAAAGATAAGACCTCTCTCCCCTTCTACAGCAACAGATACTCTGTCGCCGTCCTTTACGCCGAATTCTTCAGCCTCCTTACAGCTCATGTGGATATGACGTGCGGCGACTATTACTCCTTTTTCTAAGGTAATACTGCCGCACGGGCCGGTGACTGTGCAGCCGGGGGTACCCTCATGATCACCCGAATCTTTTATTACGATGGGCACACCGAGCTTGTATGTATCGGAAGCTAACAACTCAACCTGCCCCGCGCTTCGAGCCGGGCCCAATACTCTAATGCCCTTTATGGTTCCTTTTGGCCCGGTAACATCTACCGTTTCCTGACAGGCAAACTGCCCGGGCTGTGAAAGATCCTTTATTTTTGTAAGGCAAGCATCATTGCCGAAAAGTATTTTTATCTGCTCCTCGGTTAGGTGACAATGCCTGTTAGACAAGCCTACCGGCACTTCATTTCTCATAATTTTCTCCTATGTTGTTTTGTTTTTAATTTGCATTATCGTCTTCTACGTATTCACCCGTACCCGCAGTCTCGTCCGTAGTCTGATCGATTTCGTATATATTATTATACTCCTCTTCATCGGCGGGTACAATTATTTGTTTCCAGATAATTTTCTGTCGCCAGGCGTCAACCAAAGAAGCGGTATCTGCTGATACGGCGTCTGTCATCTCAAAGGAAACAAAGTCCGATGAAAAACCGTAAGAATAATTGCTGCCGTTAGAATATGCGCTGTTTATGCAGGCTGCGATGACCGCCTCTACGGCATTTTGATAATTTTTACCGACAAACGCAATACAGTTTGATTTGTCATCCAAATCGTACATATCGGTACAGATCATTTTCAGGCCGAATTCCGCGGCGCATTTATTTACGCCTAAAACGCACGCGCCGCAATTCGCGAAAATCACATCGACATTCTGCGCATACAGATATTTTGCACTTTTATAACCATAATCGACATTGCTGTATGATAAGGTATATTCCGTAATGACCTCGCACAGAGGGTCAATGCTGTAAACACCGGCGCGAAAACCATTCAAATATTTTTCATCGGTTTTTTCTTCATAGCCTATGTAGCCGACCCTGCCATTGAGTGATGTTTTCGCGGCCAGCACTCCGGCCAAAAATGAAGGCTCGTTCATATTGAAACTTACGGTGACAACATTTTCATATGTACCGTCTTCATTTATTATTACCGCCTGAGGCCCATCCTCAATTACCGTAAAAGTATGTATAAAATGGTCGCTGACGGTACAGCCGAACATTAATATATAGTTTGCCGCCGACACTGTCTGTGAAGCTTCAAATTCAGAGACTGCATCTGAATTTTTTATTTTCATAAAGCGATACGTCAAAGCATTGTATTCAGCCTGATCGGCAAACGCCGCTTTTGCGCTTTCTGTCGCTTCGGTGTTTTCATTCACCGAATCAATGGCAAAAATAAATTTTGTCACAACCTCGTTGCCATCGTTAGTACAGGCTGTCAAAAATAAAACCGATAAAACAAGCGCTGCAACAACATACCGTTTTCTTAACTTCATATTTATTTATTCCCAGACCGGCACACTGAAATTTTTCAATTCATCCCTGGTCGCAGGCACAATGATGCTGCCGTTTTGTATATAAGCTGTCCATCTTTCCACCGTTGTTTTCAGAGGATCGTTTTCATTTTTATATTTAAGCTCTATGGCGTTTTCATCGGTCAGATCATATGATTTAACCTGTCCGCTGAAATTATTTTCCCCGAAAACCGCAAGGCACAGATCTTTAATTGCCAGTGAGACATTCGATTCGGGCGCAAAAACCGCGGCGCTTTTATCGACGTCCAAATACTTGCTTAAGATCGTCATACCTTTTCCGGTAATCTCATTGAGCATATTCTCGCTCATGTTAACAGTGTAAACCGTATCACAGCCGGTAGCTGTAAGCTGGGCAAGACCGCCTGCTATATCGTCAGCTGTTGCTTTCTCGTTTACGAACACCGTATTTACGATCATTGCTTCGTTAATACAACGCACTCCGGCCCGAAAACCGACCTCATAGCGGATCACCGATAAAAATTCATCGGTGCCGATAAAGCCGACAGAGCCGCTCTGCGATGTCAAAGCCGCATAGATACCGGCGGCAAAACCCTCCTGTTCATGAGAAAACATGATTCCATAAGCATTATCCACATCAAGGTCACCGTCCATATTAATATCAGCCTGTGAGCCGATAATGGCATACGCTATATCGGGATTGTTTTTCGCCGATATCACCATGTAAGCCTCAAGCGTCGGCTGTGAACAAACGATCAGAGACGGTTCTTCTTTCAGCGCTTTATCAAAAGCTGCCTCGTATGCGGATTCATTGACGGGAGTTTGCAGCACAAGCTTAAATCCGTAAGCTGCGGCTTCTTCTTTCAGCGCGGTATATACGCAGCCGCTGATATAATCTTCAGTGCCGTTCTCATCGGTGATCAGTACGACAGTCTTTCTTGAATTGCCGCTGCAGCCCGCTAAAGAGCAGATAAGCAAAAATATGACAACTACGGCAAAAATAATTCGATTATATTTTCTCACGGCCGGTTTGATTCCTTCTGTAAGTATTTTTCTGCCTCTACGGCGGCAACAGCGCCGTCAGCTGCGGCGGTAATAACCTGCCTGAGTGTCTTTTGGCGAATATCGCCGGCGGCAAATATTCCGGCTGCCGAAGTGTGCATATTGTCATCGGCAACAATATATCCTTCCGGATCAAGCTCAATTGCATCACGGCAAAATTCGGTATTAGGCAAATATCCGGCAAAAATGAATACGCCGTCTGTCGCGTAATCGGTCACTTTACCGGTGAGCTTGTCTTTGATTCTTATTCCCTCTGTTTTCGTGCTTCCGAAAATACTTTCGGGCACGGCATTATAAATGATCTCTATTTTCTCATTATCACAGAGCTTACGCTGCAAGTCGGCCGCTGCCCGCAATTTATCGCGTCGGTGAAAAAGAAGGACTTTGGCAACATATTTTGTCAGGTAAATCGCTTCTTTGACGGCGGTATCGCCGCCGCCGACTACCGCCACGGTTTTATTCATAAAAAAACCGGCATCGCAAGTCGCGCAGTACGATACCCCGCGGCCGCGAAATTCAGTTTCTCCTTCAATGCCGAGAAGCTTAGGCAAGCTGCCTGCGGCAATTATTACCGATTTGGCAAAATAGTTCTCCGCAACTGTTCCTGAAAGAACAAATATATCGCCCTCTCGCCTGATGGCGCTGATCTCATCATATGAGAAGACAGCGCCGGCCTGCTGTGCCTGTTCGTACATACGCTGGGTCAGGCTGAGCCCGGTGCTTGCGGCATCGCCGCCCGGGTAATTCTCTATTTCATCGGTCTGCGTGATCAAGCCGCCGATGCCGGTTTTTTCCAGCACCAAAGTCTTCAGCAGAGCTCTTGCGGCATAGAGAGCCGCGCTGAGCCCGGCCGGGCCCGCACCGATGATCAGTACATCATATATTTCGTTTTTATTTTCCATTTTTACACCATACCGAAAAAATCATTTTGGCGCAAGGCCTCATATAACACAATATTCACCGCGTTGGCAAGATTAAGGCACCTGGCGTGTTCGCTGTCGCGCATCGGAATTCTTATTCTTCTTTCCCAAAAAAGCTGATGAATATACGCCGGCAGGCCGGAAGTTTCCTGACCGAACAGGAAGAAATCATTTTCACCGTATTTAAAATCCGTATATGCGCGTTCGGATTTTGTGGTTACCGGATATATCACCGCATTTTTATTGGCGCTTAAAAAAGCATCAAAATCATCATATTCGGTGATATCGGCGTAATCCCAATAATCAAGGCCGGCGCGGCGAATGTTTTTTTCGTTTATAATAAATCCGTACGGTTTTATCAGATGAAGTGCCGCTCCGGCAACAGCGCATGTTCTGACGATATTACCGGTGTTTTGCGGTATCTCCGGTTGAAATAACACTATATTGAACATTTTATATATGCGGCTGCGTGAATGGCACGCAGCCGCCGTTTCTTTGATTTTTTATTTGTTTTTATGCATTACGGCAGCCTGTGCGGCAGCCAGTCTGGCTATTGGAACTCTGAAGGGTGAACATGAAACATAGTCGAGCCCTACGCTGTCGAAGAAGTGTATGGAATCCGGATCGCCGCCGTGCTCGCCGCATACGCCGCATTCTAGCTGCGGATTAGCCTTTTTACCTTCCTCCACCGAAAGCTTGATCAATCTGCCAACTCCCACCTGATCGACGGTACGGAACGGATCGGTATCAAATATATGCTTGTCGATATACTGATTTATAAACTTACCGGCGTCATCTCTGGAAAAGCCCAAAGTCATTTGGGTAAGATCGTTCGTGCCGAAAGAGAAGAACTGCGCGCTCTTAGCCAGTTCGCCGCTGATAAGCGCTGCGCGCGGCACTTCGATCATGGTGCCGATAAGATATTCGATCTTCTCGCCGTATTCGGCAAAAACAGCCGCGGCCGTCGTCTTTATAATATCAAATACATAATCAAGTTCTTTTTTATTGCCTGCCAAAGGTACCATTATCTCCGGCTTGACATCGACCCCGGATTTTTTAACTTCGATAGCGGCCGAAAGAATAGCTCTTGTCTGCATCTCTGCTATTTCGGGATATGTGACCGACAGGCGGCAGCCTCTGTGCCCCAGCATCGGGTTGAATTCATGCAGCTCATTGATACGCTCGCGGAGCTTTTCCGTGGTGATGCCCAGCTGCCTGGCTATTTCGATAATATCTTTTTCATCCTTGGGCAAAAATTCATGCAGCGGCGGGTCAAGAAGTCGCACCGTTACATATTTACCGGCCATGGCCTTAAACATACCGACAAAGTCTTCCTTCTGCATGGGCAGTATCTTTGAAAGAGCCTCTTTTCTCTGCTTAAGAGTGTCAGCGCATATCATCTTGCGCACTTCCACTATTCTGGCCGAGTCAAAGAACATATGCTCGGTACGGCAAAGCCCGATGCCCTCGGCGCCGAAGCTCAGAGCTTTCTCGGCATCGGCAGGCGTATCGGCGTTGGCTCTTATACGCATGCGTCGGGTTTCGTCGGCCCACTGCATAATTATGCCGAAATTACCGCTCAGGTTAGCTTCATGACGGTCGATCTTACCTTCATAAACATTTCCGGTGGTACCGTTCAGAGAAATAAAATCGCCTTCTTTGATTTTCTTGCCGTTTACTTCAAAACATTTTTCTTTCTCATATACCTTTATCGCTTCACAGCCGGCCACACAGCATTTTCCCATGCCTCTGGCGACTACGGCGGCGTGGGATGTCATGCCGCCTCTCTCTGTGAGTATGCCGTCGGCCTTATGCATTCCCTCTATATCTTCCGGAGAAGTTTCTTTTCTCACCAAAATTACATGCTCGCCGCTGTCGACATGCTGCGAGGCCTCTTCCGCAGTAAAATAAACCCTGCCCACGGCGGCACCGGGTGACGCCGGCAGTCCGGTGGCCACCGGTATCGCTTTCTTCAAAGCTTCATCACTGAAGGTAGGCAGCATCAGCTGAGTAAGTGAATTGGCGTCTATTCTCACCAATGCCGTTTCACGGTCAATCAACCCTTCATTTACCATATCCACGGCAATTTGCAGCGCCGCATATGCGGTACGTTTACCGGCTCTGGTCTGCAGCATATAGAGTTTATTTTCCTCTATGGTAAATTCCATATCCTGCATATCGGTATAATGCTTCTCAAGGATCTCAGTTATTTCCACAAACTGTTTATATATATCAGGCATATCCTGTTCAAGACGAGAAATCGGTTCCGGTGTTCTTATGCCGGCAACGACATCCTCGCCCTGAGCGTTGATAAGATATTCGCCGTACACTTTTTTCTCGCCGGTGGCCGGGTTGCGGGTGAATGCGACGCCGGTACCCGATGTGTTGCCCATGTTGCCGTACACCATGGACTGAATGTTTACGGCTGTGCCCATATCGGAAGGAATATTATTGAGCTTTCGGTATGTTATCGCCCGGGCGTTATTCCACGACTTAAATATTGCTTCAGAGGCGACCATGAGCTGTTCATTGGGGTCGTCCGGAAAATCGTAACCTTTTTCTTCTTTGAATATTTCTTTGTATTTTGCTGCTAATTCTTTCAGATCGTCGGTTGTCAGCTGAGTGTCGTTCGCATAACCTTTAGCTTCTTTTACCTTATCAAGTTCATCTTCAAAAAGGCTGCGCTCTATGCCTATGGCCACATCAGAGAACATCATTATAAAACGTCGGTAACTGTCATATGCGAATCTCTCATTGCCGGTCTTCCTGGCCAGAGCATCTACTGTGACCGGATTAAGACCCAGATTAAGAATCGTATCCATCATGCCGGGCATTGATATTCTTGCGCCTGAACGTACGGAAACCAGCAGCGGATTTTCATTGCCGCCGAAATCTTTTCCGGTTATTTTTTCAAGCTTTTTCAAATATTCGAATATCTGCTGTTTGATCTCATCGGATATTTTTTCGCCGCATTCATAATAATTCGTGCAGGCTTCGGTTGTAACTGTGATCCCCTGTGGTACCGGAAGACCGATATTGGTCATTTCCGCAAGACCGGCTCCCTTGCCACCCAGAAGATCTCTTTGCGATGCGTTGCCTTCGGAAAAGGCATACACATATTTTTTTGTCATTTTTTCCTCCTTAAGACAAAATTGTGTTGTTACCACCCTAAAAATCATAAAAAATAATCAGATTATATTATATAACAAAAGGCATCCTTACCGTACAGTTGAATGCCTTTTAGCGGAAATTTTTGCAGTATTATTTTTTGCTCTCGATGCGTGACAGATTTTTTATTTCCACCTTGCCTCCGTCGAAATCTAAGGTTACTATGTAGCCCAAACCGGGCTTCGGCATTATGGAATATACATTGCCGGTCTTTAAAAACGAATCCAGATAAAAACCGATAGTACCGCCGTGCGAAACGACAGTCGCCTGCTTTATTTTTTTATCTGCCATATACCCATATATATGTCGGTAGCCGGTTTCAACACGTTTTAAAAACATATTTACACTTTCACCTTGCGGACATACATAATCACCGCTCTTATCTTCGAGCCAGGCGGTGAACTGCTTATTTTCGAGCAATTCATCATACTTATGCATTTCAAAATCGCCGAAATGCATTTCATTAAGCTGAGGAAGCGTTTCGTAATCAGCGTTTTCGCCGAATATTATCTTTAATGTCTGCTGCGGCCTTTTCATTGCGCTGGAGAAAAGAAGACTGTCGTTTCTGTATATGCCCTCGGCCGCATATGCGGTAATATCGGCTATTCCTTCTGCGCACAGCGGAATGTCCGTACTGCCGCAGTAAATCGAATTGACGGAGGCCTCGGTCTTGCCGTGCCTGATGAACTGAAGATCAAGTATCATTTTAACCTCTCCGGAATGCCGCAGTAGACTCGGTAAACCTCATCGGCGTTGCGGCATAAAATCTGCAATATTTTTCCTACATTATCACGGTAAAGCCTGTCCTCACTCAAAAGCGGCACAACGCCGCAGCATACATCGTCACAGATGATTATTGAGTCTCTGAGCACCGTCATATTATCGGTGATGTAATCTATGGGGTTGTCGCCCTTACCCAAAAAGTAACGCACCGACTTTTCCATCCCGCATATGCATTTGCGTGATATATCCGGCGGCTCACTCTCGCTGCACAGTGCAGTATCCGCATCGGTTATGCCCCACTTGTTTTTTACAAAATCCCTTTTGCCCTGGAATGCTCCGCCGAAAACTACTTTCATATAACACCCACACTTAATAAAATCGCCGCAGACATATAAAATACCGCTTCACTGAGCACAATGCCGGCGCCGATAATATCACCGTTTATACCACCCAGCTTTTTCACCGCCGCCATGCTCAGCAAAAGCGCGCTGACAGCGGAGATGCTCGCGGCAATAATGTAGGCGGTACCGCCGCAAATAAAGACGGCGGCGGCAACAGCGGCAAATAAAACCAGCACGAGATAATGTCGAAATTTTTTGCCTGTGCTGAAAAAAGCTCCCAATCCTTCGTTGCTCAAGGGACGGCCGCACAGCAGGATAATACCGCCTGTCGCCCGCGACAATACGGCAGCGGCAGCGTAAATATATACCGGGGCCGAATTGTAATACAGACATTCGAACGAGGCAAAATCGGCTATAAGCAGCAAGGCCGCAGCCAATACACCGAAAGCCCCCACGGAAGAATCTTTAAGTATCTTGACTTTTGTTTCACGGTCACGCGAAGAAAGCAGTGCGTCGGCGGCATCCAT
>CAZIQU010000028.1:9897-11024 GCA_964541445.1 uncultured Lachnospiraceae bacterium
AAAACCGTCAAAATGAAGAAAGCCGCAGACGGCAAAAACGGAAAGAAGCAGTAAGGCAGCGGCAGTAAGACTTCTCAGCCCCAAAACCGCGGCAAAAAAAGCCGTCAGTGTGGTGAAGCCGCCGCACAAAAGACCAACCGCCGGGAAAGCAGCAATAGCACCCGCTCCGGTGCGGCCTTCAAAATTTACATATTTAACCGGTATTTTGGTAAACATACTCAGCGCCATCAAAAAATCAGTCATTAGCTCCAGCCTTCAAATATCCGCGTAAAGCAAGTGTGATGTGCTTTTCAGATATTCGGCAGTGACCTGAGAAAGGTCATATCCCCTCGTATTTTTAAGTTCCCTTATGTTGGAAAAAGTACATTCCAAAACCATATCGGCTCTGGATGCGATATATTTGTGAACTTCACCCAAAGTTCGCAGATAAGCTGTCACGCTCTCGGGATAATCCAGTGCGTCGGAAAAAATATAATCCGAAACGATTATCGCATCGGCGGCGCGTTCGGTCAGCGAATCGATGTCGGCAAACATTGCCTCATCGGCGGTCTGTCCTTTCGGCGAAAAAACATTATTCTGCACATAGGCGGTAATGCTGTCTACCAATACAGTGGCATTTGTGGGTATGCCTGCCATACCTTTACGAAAGCTGATACCTTCTTCCACGGTGTTGAAACCCCAGCCGCTGCGGTCATGTATATGACGCCTGATACGTTTCGCATCCTCGGCATCTCCCGGTATCATGGTCGCAAAATAATAAAGAGGCGCCCCGGGGGAAACAAGTCTGGCCAAATGCTGGGCAAACATGCTTTTACCGCCCTTTACGCCTCCGAGTATGAATACTATCATGCTGTCACTCCAAATATTTCCGCACCTATTCGTTTATATCCAACAAAGATTTTCGCGCTTTTACCAACTCTATCTGGTTCTCAAGCAGTTTATTCTGCAGATCGGTGAGCGATCTTTTATTGATCTCATATTCTGCCCGCAGCGCATTGTATTTTTGCTTGTAATCCTCAATGTTCTCACTGAGCTCATCATTTTCCATTTCCAGCCGTTCCGCTTTGGAAGCCAGCATCTTCAGCTTGGATTCATTACTCTCGATCTCGTCGAGAGCTTCCTCCAGC
>CAZIQU010000029.1:0-6866 GCA_964541445.1 uncultured Lachnospiraceae bacterium
TCTCACCGTCAAGGTATATCGTCGTGTCGGAATACCCGTTCGGCGGGGTCAACACAACGGTAAAGCTTGCAGGCCTTGCCGGTGTTACCGTGATAACCTTGTCGGCAGTAAGGCCGCTGCCGTCCGCGGCTGATACTGTCACGGTGACAGTGCCGGCACTTATCGGTGTGACAGTGCCGTTGTTATCGACCGAGGCCTTGCCCGTGCCGTCCGCAACGCTCCAGACAGTATCTTTTACGGTGGCATTAGCCGGCAGTATCTCCGATACCATTTCCAGTGTTTCGTTCAGGGGCAGAAGAGTTTTTGCCGAGTAGAGATTAATGTTTGTAACCGGCACGAAATACGCGCTTGCCGCTGCTTCTCCCGGCGCATAATTGTTCGATGTATCCACGGCGTTCACTTTGGCTATAAAAGGCCTGCTGCCCGTCATGTACGCGGAAAGGTCGGCCTCAACGTCGGTTGTATACAGCGCGGCTGCTATTTCCAATCCGCCCGACACCTCACGGTACAGCCGAATATTGTAGCCTGAGGCGTTAGGTACAGCGCTGAATACAACAGTGCGTCCGTTCCATGTTACGGCGGCGGGCGCGGCCAATGTACCGGCGGCGCTGTCTGCCGTGTAGGCGCTTACCGTGTATGTTTTGCTGTTTGTATTATTTTCCGCCGTAACTGTATATGTGACCGTATTCGTACCGCTGTAATCATTCACTGTACCGTTCCATGGCTGAATAGTTGCTCCGTCGCTTATCGTGGTCATGGCGCTTATGGCCGAAACATCTGTGCCTGCGGGAAAGTAAAGCGCGATTGTCGAGTTCTGCCGGTCGATCACGCCGGTAACATCGGCGGATATCTTTCCGCTGTTCAGAGAAGCGGGCACGATGAATGACTCAATAAGGCACTCATCTGACGGGGCGGTGATGTTCAGCGTAAACGTTGTATCGAGAGTTCGTCCTGTAACGCTGTCTGTAATACGGTAAACCAGATTGCAGGTCTCGGCAGTTTGCGGTGCGCCGCTGAAAATGAACTGGTAATTGTTCTGCGCCGAAGGTGTTTCCGCGTTTATCCCCGAGGGAATGCTGCCGCTTATCAGCTCCGCCGTAAAATCGCCGCTGCCGCCGCCGATATCCTCGGAATAAGCGTAATTCTCGGCGTTTACCGTCATGCGCAGGGTGTTTTGAGTCGGAAATACCGGTGGAGAATAAACGGTTATGCTGCCGATACGTGCACTGGCAGTCGGGCTTTCGACGCTGCCGGTGCAGACGTAAAATGATGCGCCGTTGTCATCGAAAATAAGTACCCGTGTTTTCTCATCGAAAGCTAACGCACTGCCGCCTGAATAACGGAATATTTTTATGCCGTTGTCGGCAAAGTAACGGTACGCGATGACCGCGCTTTTTGAGCCGTCATTATATGTTATCTGCACGCTCAAACCGCTCAAGTCAAGCATATCTCCGGAAGTGTACGCTGTCTTTTCGGGCGCGGATATCACACTGAGCGACTGTGGAGCGCGTTCACTTACGGTAATATCCTGACTGACAGATTGACCGCAGTAGGTATATGTTACCTCGGTATCATCCGTAGAAAGGGCGGTTGTCTTATCGCAGGTATAACCGCTGTATATCTTATATGTCTGCCCGTTTATCACAGCGGCCAGTATAAGCTCCGAGGGGTCGAAGGCCGAGCCTTCGATGTAGCTGCTTTCGGCCGGCTGAAAGACTGTAAGCCCGGTTATATCGCCGCTTGCCGGAGCTGTTACTGTTATATCGGTATAAAACGGCTTTTGCAGGTAAGAGCCGCTCACCGTTACCGTGCCGGCCTCAGCGGTGTCGCAGCTGTCGAGCATGTCTTCTGTTAAATTTATATTGTTGCCGTTTACTATAATGTAAGCTCCGGTCAGATCGAGCTTCTCGCCTGTGTAATATGATGTTCTGCTCAGAAATACGCTGATATCGCCGAGGTCTTCGTTTGTGATAAAGCTCGGGTAGGTATTCCCTTCGCTTATTTTCCATACGGCGGCGAAATCCCATCCGGCAAAGGTTGCCTGTGCTTTCAGCTCGGCAGCGGTTTTGGATGAATTGTCAAACGATGAAATCGCGTTTGCATTCTTGCCCAGCGGGTCTAGTCCGCTGAGCGCATAATTTGATGTGATTATATAGCGGGCGCTGCTCTGGTAGTAAAAAGAACCGACAAGGCGTCCTGCCGCTTTATCGAGCGATGTGCCGGCAGCGGTAAGGCTCAGAGAAGTTGTACTGTAAGTGTTTTTCAGCGATGTTACCCAATATGAGTCGTACATTTTACCGCATATGCCGCCGAGAAATATGTCGCAGTCTCCGTCCAGCGGCTGAGTTAAAGCGATAGCCCCGCGCGTATAGCAGTTTATTATCGCGCCGTTATTTACCCCGCATAACTCGCCGACATAGCAGTCTGTCAAAGGCAGCTGTATGTCTGTATTCGTATTCGACCAGCATCTTTCTATGCTGCCCGCATTGCTGTTTTCACCGGCCAGCGCTCCAAGTTCCACCGGTGAATAGGTGCTGCCGAAAACACTACCTGTTATGCTGCCCGTGACATTGCAGTCGGTTATGCTGCCGTTATTGATTTTGGCAAAGCCGCCGGTTGAATAGGAATAGTCTTCGTCAAAGTCCAGTATCAGCGACAGAAAACGGATGCTGCCGTCATTGGTGTTGAAAAGCGGCCGGCGCAGCCCGTTTATCGTATAACCGGCGCCGTTCAGATCTCCTGCGAAATCATCACAGGTCACATAGGTCGTGCCGCTCAAATCAATGTTGGCGGTGAGCTTATAATATTTATCCGGCTGCTTGAATATCGTAAAAAGATCTGCCGCGTCGGCAATCAAATAAGGATCAGCTTCGGTGCCGCTACCGGCCGGCATACCGTCATCGCCGCTTTTATTGAAGGCAATAAACACTATATCTTCGCCGGCTCCCTCAGGTATGCAAAAGGAACCGCCGTTTGTTTTCAGTATGAGAGCGCCGGTGCCGTACAGATTTGCGGACTCGCCGCTCGTACCGAGATACAGCGGATATTCGCCCAAGCTGAAGATCAGGGAGGCATCGTTATAAAAGCCGTAAACGCCTTCAGGTTCCATGGCTGTACAGGCAATATAAAAGTTTTCAAGAGCTTTCTCAAAAGTAAGTGCGCTGCCGTCCGCATCCTTTAAACCGGCCTTGGCCATCACCGCTTCTAAAAATGCGGGGACATCGGCGTATTTCGTTAGGTCCTCGGTATAGAAGAAACTGAAGAAATCGAGCGGGTCATAGCACTTTGCGCATTGATCCGCCAGATAACGCATGAAAAGATAGGGCAGGGAATAGTCGAGAGCCGTATCGCTGCGGTATTCATTGTAGATAAGCGGTCCGCCGTTGCGTACCGATGTGCTGGAAGTAATAAGGGAAAGCCAGCCGGAGGGAGTACCGTCGTAATATAAGCTGTAGCCTCCCCAAAGATAATCCATTACGCCGACGGAAAGCCCCTCATTCATCCAAAGCGCCTCATTGCCTGCTGTGCTGCGCGCGGCGGTAATATTATAAAAGAGAGCATGCTGACCCTCGTGCGCCAGCAGCCCGTTTAATGATGAGAGGCTGCCGTATGTATAGCTTGACGCCTCCTTGGCGCGCACATGTATAGCGGTAACGGTATTTGAAGGTACGTAATAACCGCTTACGCTCGGGGAGGAATAAGGTATCTCCATGATTATCGAAAGCTTGCCGCTGCCGTCGCGGCAGGGAATAGCCCCGCCGGAAAGCTCATTCAATGTTTGATAAGGCATGGCCTCATATACCCTTATCATTTCAGCGGCCGCCGCCTGTGTTGATCCGGCGCTGTCGTAGCCTGTTTTCAGGCTGTTTTCCATCCAAATATAGCAGTGATTACCCTCGGCGATGCAGGTGGCGTAAACATACCCGTCTATACCGGGGAAAGCGGCGGCAGCCCCGACCGAATAGGCTGTCACCGCCAGTGCGGCGCCGCGTGAGCGGCCGGCACCCGCCTGCAGCGGGGCCACTCCCATATCCGTCGAATTCTGCGCTGCCGCGGCGGTGCTTCCCGAAGCATCAAAAACCAGAGCGCCGGTGGGCTGGGCGGCGGCGCTGTCGCTGCTTTTATTCAGCACCAGCACATAATCACCGTATATTGTCTCTCCCGCCGTCGTGCTGCCGCTGTATGCCCGCACGCTTTTTGCCGGGGCAAAGGGCAGGGCGCCGCAGATAATTACGGCCGCCAGCACCGTACAGAAGCTTTTTAAGCAAATACTTTTTATAACGTTCTTTATATTTTTAATCATTTTTGCACCGAAAGCACAGAAACAGAATTACCATTCGGGATATTTTTCTATACCGAACCATGTACAGTCAAAATGCGGATCGCCTGCGTCCGCGCCCGAAGGGGCTGTAACATAAATATATTTTTTTCCTCCGGCGTTGTAGGCATATACGGCGCCTCCGGCATTTGTCACCGAGCCCTGCTGCTTTGCCCCGGGGCTGCCGTCCGCGGCAAATTCGCCGGTGTACTCTTCATATTCTAAGGTGTCCTTTTGCTGCCACAGACTTATCAGCTCGGTCTCGCTGTCGTTGAAATATACCTGCGAAACTATATCGCCCGTAGGTATATTCATGTTGAAGCTGCCGTTTTCTTTAAAACAGCTGCCGTTTCTCACCTCGGCGTACACGCTGCTGAAGGGGCCGTTGTAAGCGTTGTCAGCGAGAGCGGCCGCCGCATATATTATTTCGTTCTCGCTGATCTTATAGTAATCCACCGCGGAGCTCCCCGGTGCCGTAAACCACAGTATCGCGCTCTTTTCACCGTATGAGGCGCAGCCCGCCTGTATTTTCAGCACACCGCCGTCCGCTGAGGTGTATGTATATTTTCGGTATCCTTCATATATTTTAGGGGCTAACGCCTCGAGATTTTCCTCTGAGCAAAGCATTGTTATCACGCTATCGGCGTCTTTACCCTCAAGCGCCGAATATATATCGGAAATCATCTGCTTCAAGCTGTCGCTTTCATCGTTGGCATCGACAGCTATGGCGCATATAGCCGCGAGACGTTCTTCGCGCGGATAGAGCCGCTGAGCCTGCTCCATGAGGTTGCGCGCCTTTATCATTTCACTGCGCTGCATATACATTTCGGCCAGCATATCAAAATCCTCCTCCGCAAATCCGCGAAGCGCGTAGAGGTTCTCGTAGGCGGCAAAGGCTTCTTCTCCGTATCTGTCGGCATCGGTTTCCGCCAGTACCTTTAAGCTGTGCGCCAGTCCGCGCGCAGCCTCTGCGCTTGAGCTGTCTTCTTCGCAGGCTTGTTTGTAAGAAGCATGTGCAGCCTCATAATCTCCCGCCGTATACTGCTCTCCGGCAGTCTGCAGGATCGCGCTTATATCTTTGGGCGCGGAAGATGCGCATGATGCGAATAAAAAAACCGCTGTAAAGACAAACGCAGCCAGTGCGTAAGTTATAGCGGTATGCGATGGGAAGTTATTATCCTTACTCATATATTCCTCTTTAAACGGACTATTGCGAGACAATAATATCATATCATGTCGAAATAATCACTACTGTTTTGATATAAAGAGAAAATTATCGGTAATCATTCTTAATTAATGCCGAAAGCTGCCCGGCACGCCCATACGTAGAAGGTAAGGCACGCTTTGTCGGTTGTTTTTTCTTGGGCTGTCGGTGTCAGCACCGAAAGACCGAAATGCCGCGCCTTCGATGTGGCCTGTTTTCGTGCGTTTGGCGGTGCTGCGGGGCCGCGCTTACTTTTCTGCGGCGATTCTTTTGAATTATTTTTTCCTGCGCAGCAATTTGTTCTCGACATTTTCAGTGATGGATTCAAACGGCCTGAATATCTTTGCCTCGGTGTGCCCTTTGCTTATCAGGTATTCATAGCGGGTACGCACCTGCTCCATTACGCTGTCCCAGTCCAGCGGTATGCTGGCGCGTGCCTTTCGCGACATTTCATCACGCTCACGCTCGTCGGTGCCATAGAGAAATTTCTCCAACTCGGCAGCCAGACTCAGCGGTGTATTCTGGCATACGAGCCCGTTTTCGCCGTCGATGATCACTTCTGCCGGTGCGGTGTGTTCCACCACCACAGATGGAGTACCCATCACCGCCGCTTCTCTTACGACCAGACCGGCAGTGTCGTAAAGGGAGGGAAAAACAAAAATATCCGCCGCCATATAAAGTCCATCCAGCAGGGAAGTGTCGCTGACGTGACCGGTGAATATTACCCTGTCGGCGATGCCGAGCGTTTCAGCTTGCGCCGCCAGCGCTTCTCTGTCCTGTCCCTGGCCGGTCAGGATAAGCTTAAACCGGCGTCCGTTGTTTTTCAGCAGGGCGGCCGCTTCCAAAGTCATGCTCAGATTTTTCTTAAAATCGATCTGCCCCACATAAAGAAGTATCCGTTCGTCAGAATCATTGAGCCCGTAAGCGGCGCGCGCCGCTTTTTCATCGTGAGCTTTCGGTTTTCGCAGCGTTGTACCGTTCGGCATGATAAAAATATTCCCTTTAAAGCCGTAGCTCCTCAGCGTGGCGGCCGCGTCCTCGCTCACCGTCCATACCTCGTCGCAGCGGCTGTAAAACTCTGCCACGTAGCGTGAGCCGAGAGACGCCATGCTCCGGCTGTGCGTCACCCGCAGAAAGTCGTCGTAATATTTAGAATGGAATGTTCCCACCAGCGGCACATTGAATTTTTCGGTCAGTCTCAGCCCCTCTATGCCGGCAAATGCCGGAGAATGAACATGGATAATATCGGGCGACAGATTCGCGATACGCTCGGTGTAATGTATATCTATCTGCGCGATGCCCGTTTGATAATGCTGTTTGCGGGTCGCCTTCATGCTCAAAAAG
>CAZIQU010000029.1:6876-10675 GCA_964541445.1 uncultured Lachnospiraceae bacterium
TGCAAAACAGGGAGTGAAAAATGAAAAAGGTATGGATAGCTGCCGCGGTAGCCGGAATCGGCTATCGGTGTGACCACGTAACATTCATCGCCGCCTTTGGCCAGCCTGTCGGCGTAATTGTAGACCACCCTGCCGACGCCGTCGATTATCGGCAAAAATGAATCGGTGCATTCAACTATTTTTCTCATACAAACCTCAAATTACTGTTTTAATCTTTGCGAACCGCGGCGAAAAGAGCGTTGTTGACGCTTTGCCATATTTCGCTGCCGATCTTCTCCGCCCGGCGGTCATAGCTCAGTATGCCGTTGAGCTCGCCCTCAACATCGGAAAGCTGCGTGTATATTGCCGCGGTAAGACCGTTGGCTGCCGCCGGTATTATTTCGTTTTCATAAAGCTTTTTTATGTCCGCCGCCATTGTTTCCGCAGTTTTGGCGCCGGTATAGCCGAATTCGTGAAAATCGGCTTTATGCTCGGGCAATACGCATTTATAGCCGCCGAATTCCGAAAGAAGCACGGCACGACCCTGTTTATCGGGGCGATGGCGGTATTTTTTGAAGTAGACATGCTTACTTGCCGTATCGCCGATCTTCATATCGCTCCACCCGCTGGCATGATCAACGACGCGGCTGCTGTCCATGCTTTCAATCAGCAGCAGCGCCTTCTTCGCGTCGAACTGCCCCCAGCCCTCATTGAATGCCGTCCACAGCGCGATTGATGGCACGCTGTAAAGCTGTTCGATCATCTCGCAGAGCTCCTGATAGTATTCGCTGCGGCCTTCTTCGCTTTCCCGGGCAAAATATTTATAATCGTGATCGTCATGGTTTATGCCCGTAAAAAGCGGCTGCGCTATGCGAAAGGCGTTGTATTTGCCGCCGCCGTTGATCATATCCTGCCATACTATTATTCCCAGACGGTCACAGTGGTAATACCAGCGCATCGGTTCAATCTTTATATGCTTGCGCAGCGTATTGAAGCCGCATTTTTTGGCGGTTTGTATGTCAAAGATCAGCGCTTCATCGCTCGGCGCCGTATATAGGCCGTCCGGCCAATAACCCTGGTCGAGCAGCCCGCTGCAAAAATAGGGCTTGCCGTTCAGCATAAACCTCTTTACGCCGTCACGGCATTTTTCAACGGTAAATTTGCGCATGGCAAAATATGAGCTGACGCAGTCACGGTCCATTTCCACGGAAATATTATACAGCTCGGGATTTTCCGGGCTCCACGGGCGGAATTGTGCCGGTTTTATCACGATAGGCTCGCCCGTCATGCCGGCAGCCGAGCGTCCCTCACATGTCACTTTACAGGTGAGATTGCTGTCGCTTATCACGACCACGCTGACGCAGCGCCTGTCGAAGTCCGGTGTTATTTTCAGAGCTTTGATATAGTTTTCGGGTACGCATTCCAGCCATACGCTCTGCCATATTCCGCTCTGAGGCGTATACCAGATGCCGCCGGGGCTGAGTGTCTGCTTGCCGCGCGAATGGAAAGATGTATCGGTGGCGTCTTTTACCTTCACGCTGAGAATATTGTCATCAAGCAGTCTGTCGGTGATGTCGGCGTAAAAAGAAGTGTAGCCGCCGCTGTGACTGCATACCTTATGCCCGTTCATATAAACGCTGCATTGCTGATCTACGGCGCCGAAATGCAGCAGAATACGGCTTTTCGGTTTGACGAACCCCTGCGGCAGCGTCAGCTCACGCTCATACCACAATGTTTCCTCCGGCCTGAGTATGCGTTCCACGCCGGAAAGCTCACATTCGGGAGAAAAAGGCACGAGTATGCTTCCGTCGCAGGTATCCGGTTTAGCATCTGTGTCGGTAACGGCATATTTCCATTCACCGTTCAAATTCAGATAGCTTTCCCTGACCATCTGCGGCCGCGGATATTCCGGCAGAACGTTGTCTTTATCAAGGTTTTCGCCCCATATCGTTTTCATCGGCACCCCCTCATTCTTTATAACGATGTCATCGGCTTTTCAGCTTCGGCTTTGTTTACGCAGTGATATCACCGGCAGCGCCGTTAATATCAGTACAGCTGCCGCCGCCAAAAAAATACCCGGTGTCGGCACGTTTTTCACTACGCCCAGCTCGGTGTAGGTCGCGCCGCTGTTCTTGATCACGGCCGCGCCGATAAACGGGCCGATTACCATCGGCAGAAGCACGGCGAATATCATGCGTATGCCTTGGAAAAGCCCGGCTTTGCCCGAAGGCGTGTAGTCGCGTATCATGCCAGACAGTACCGCTGTGACCAGCATATAGCCGCTCATCATCACGCAGCCGGCAATGACGACGGCTGCGGCGCCGCGGGCGAAGTACATGGCGATAAGCCCGGCGAACATGACTCCGGCGGCCGGCAGCACGAAATTGAGCTTGCCGGCTTTGTCGATAAAACGGCCGCTTAAAACGCTTACGGCCGAAGCGAATATCAGCACAATGCCCAACACGATGGCGTAGGCTTCGATTTTCAGGTAGTTTTGCATGTAGATGATCAGATACGGGAAGAACACCTGTACGGCTACGGAAAAAATACCGAAAGCGATAAGCGTGGTATAAAGATTCTTATTATCTTTGATTACCGTCGGCCGAAAGCCGTAAACGATATCGGCAAGATAGCTGCCGCGGCGTTTTTCCGGTGTTGAATCCATCAGAAAGAAAAGCGAAGCTATACCGGTTAAAGTAACCGCCAAGCCGAATATCGTAAAGAATTCCGCCCAGCGTCCGTCTCTGGTCATGCCGTCAAACGCTCCGAAAATAACCAGCATGGAAATGAGCGGCAGCGTCGCCAGTACGCTTTCCACACGGCCGCGGTTATCTGCATCGGTGATGTCGGTTATATAAGCGTTAAAAGCCGCATCATTGGCGGTAGAGCCGAAAAATGTCATTACGCAGTCCAGTATGACTGCCGTTACCGCGGCGGCGGTCACGGCTCCGGCTGCCGGAAAAAGCTTTGCGGCATTTTCAACGGTGACAAAGCGGAAGGCGAAAGTGGAAAGACCCCACAGTATATAGCCGCCGCTGATGAATATTTTTCTTTTGCCTGCTTTATCGGAAAGCGCGCCCATCAGCAGTGTGGTGACGGTAGCGGCCGCGGCGCTGGCCGCTACCATAGCGGCTATGTATGTCGGGTCGGTGGAAATAGTGTTATATAAGAATACGTTGAAGTACATGTTTTCTATCGTCCAGGCGAGCTGCCCGACCAAACCTACCGTAATGACAGCAAGCCATATTTTCCTGTCAAATTTCATAAGTAAAGCTCCTTATCCCTTGAATCTGCTTTTTTATTATACCACCGTTTGCCAATGTTTTATATGTTGTTTAATCTGCCATAATTAAGAGCGAAATGCTGTTTTGGCTGAAGAAGATAAGCATAAGAAAAATAAATGATGCCTTCATGCCGTCAAATCTCTTGACGCGCTTTGTTAAAATATATATAATACCGTAACGAAACCGTTAGTTTATAAATGAAGCTTATTCCTGTGCAGAGCCGCGGGCAGGCTTTTGCGGGAGGGAACGTCTGCCTTATTTTGCGGGCGCTTCCGTCTGTACCGCAACGGCAGCGGCGCGGCCTTATGTAAGGCTGCACAGTTATAATATATAAACGGGTCGCTGAAATTTCAGCGGCCCGTTGTTTTTAAGTTGTTTTCTTATCCTTTTGTGTGTACTTGTACAATCGGTCTCAGCGTATGATTTCCGGTGCGGCCCATACATCGGCGTATTTTGCCGATGCTTTAACGCTGTTCTCAGCTGTCACGCCTACGCTCGTCTTGGCGGTATCGGCTGCATTGCCGCGCAGCGCCTGA
>CAZIQU010000030.1:0-3224 GCA_964541445.1 uncultured Lachnospiraceae bacterium
GACTCGTTTCGCCATTGCTCCTCTTCAGCCGAAATGAAGGGCCGCATTTCGGCTGAGATAAGACCTAAGACCTTTCTCGCGAAAAGACTTACCTTGTCTTTTCGCGAAGCGCAGCGGGCGAACGAATGAACAGGCGGGGCATTTTTAATGGCCCGCCGAAAAATGAGTTCTGCCCGCAAGCGGGGTCAGATCTCAATTTTCGGCTTAAGCAAGCCAAAAATTCAGCAGTGGTTTGTATCCGAAAAATTATCGCTTACAGCTCTATTTTTCGGACAAACCTTAGCAGTAAAGCGCATCTGCTCGACAATCGCTATGCTCTGTCTCGCAGGCGCTTCTTGCATGGGCACCGTAAACCGTAATTTATAGGCTTCGCCTTAAATTACGGACTCTGCCTCAGCAGGGGTGTCGTAAGCCGAAGCAAAGCTTCGGACTCCACCGCCTAACCTGGTACGAATTGTAACAAACGGGCTGGATTAGAAGCTTCATGTTGAGAAACACCCGAATCCGCCCTTGGTTTTTAAGTCAAACGAAATGCGGCCCTTCATTTCGTTTGAAGAGGAGCAAATGTGAGGCGCTAAAGCGCCCTGCGCGCGATGTATGCAATCTCAGAAAAAATGTGGCATAAAACAAACTCACCGAAACCGCGGCATTTCGGTTTCGGTGAAAAGGAGGTGTCCGGCAAGCATACAAGCACGGCATTTTTAATGCCGCGCGCTAAAGCGCGCCGTGACAGCGACGCGCGGGCGCGCCACAGCCGAGCAATTCGCGACGAGGACAGGTCTGTTTTTTGCACTCAAAATTTAGAGCATTTTTCAGCCTTAAAGCTCCTAACTCCACTCCCTACTCTACACACTCTTCGCGGCATTTCGGTTTCGGTGAAAAGGAGATGTCCCGCAAGCACTCAAGCGCCCTTATGTCATTTCGCGAAATCTGACTGAAAGTGAAAAATTATGATGCGTATCCTATATTTATGTTATAATAAATACAAGATGTCGCCGTATCGACCGCGTAAATGTAATGGCCGCAAAAACACATCAGAAGGGGAACTATGTCCGCGAAAAAATCTTTGACCGTTATATTGGCGCTTTTGCTGATATTCAGTACCGCAGCCTGCTCAAAAAGCACGTCCTCCGGCAGCGGCACAACCGGCTCCGGGCAGTCTGACAAGACCGCGCTGCCGGAATTTACCGAAACCGTCATAGTAGACGATGAAAACTGCACGTTCACCATTACCGCTATCGAGGAGAATAACGGTTACACCTGGGACGTGTATCTGGAAAACAAGACCGATAAAAACCTCATGTTCTCACTCGATATGGTTTCGCTGAACGGCTTTATGTGCGATCCGTACTGGGCGACGACCGTCACCGCCGGGATGAAATCCAACGATGAAATAAACTGGTACAGCAGTACTCTGTCGGAGAGCGGCGTTGCCGATACCGTGACAGCGGCGGAATTTGAGCTTCGTATTTATGACAGTGACGACTGGTCGGCCGACAGTCTTGTCGACGCGGTATATACCGTTTATCCGCACGGAGAAGCGGCGGTACAGACCTATACGCGCGAGGCGCAGGCGGACGACAACGTGCTTTTCGACAACGAGTATGCCACTATGGTTATAGTCGGCGTCGAGCCTGACAGCACATGGGGCTATACCCTCAATGTTTACCTTGAGAACAAAACCGACAACGCGCAGATGTTTTCCGCTGACGATGTTTCGGTAAACGGCTTTATGTGCGACCCGTACTGGGCGACTTCCGTGGCGGCAGGCAAAAAGAAGTACTGTACCATAAGCTGGTCGGACAGCAAGTTTGAAGAGAGCAATATTACCGAAGTGGAGACCATCACCATGCCGGTAAAGGTGTATAACTATGACGACTGGACCGTTGACGACTACATAGACGAAACCTTTACGCTCAACATGAAATAAACTTAAAAACTTCTTACATAATAAAAAGCCGGCGCCGTTCAGGCGCCGGCTTTTTTGACCGCGGCGGCGCGGGCGGTGCGAATGATAATGTCGGCGGCCGCGGCATCTTTTTCCAGGCGGGCGCTGCCGAGTATCATCGCCGCCAGCAGCATGAGCAGCAGATTGTTGCTGCGGAAGATGAATATATAAAGCCCGAGCAAGAACAGCATTAGGGCGACCAGCTCGCTGATATAGCAGACGGTGCGTACCGCGCAAAAGCGGCTTTTTTTTACGGCAAGAAGGGCGGTCAGCGCTCTGGCGGCGTCCAGCGGATAAGCCGGCAGCATATTTACGGCGGCGATAAGCAGATTGTAAAATATGAAAAAATCGCTTTTATATATGTAGAGGTGCGGCGCAGCCAGCGCTGCGCCCAAAGCAAACAGCAGATTACCCAGCGGTCCGCTCAGATACAGCAGCGCGCCGCGTGACCCGGATATGTTTTCGGCGGCGGTGAACCTCAAGCCCAGCGGCCCCAAAACCGGCCAACCGGTTTTTATATTGAGAAAAACGGCGCTGATAAGGTGAAAGCCCTCATGTACGGCCAAAGAAAAGGCAAACACGAAAAATTCACCGAAGCCGCGCCGCGAGTAAGCGAGAACCATTAACGCGGCGGCCGCCGCTGTCTTTACGGTACGCACGAGCCCGTCGCGGCTGAGCTGCGGACGCGCCGGTTTGCTTTTCAAAATATTATGTAATCCAGCGGGTCGCACGCCACCCCGTCCTGCCAGACCTCAAACACCAGCACAGGCTCAGCGGTATTGGGCAGCATGCCGATGATCTGCTTTTCGGCTACGCTGTTGCCTTCTTCAAAATATGTCATACCCAGCCCGTCATAGGCCAGCGACAGACCCGACCCGCAGTCCAGCACCACCCGCAGCGTGCCGTCGGCGTTTTCCGTCACCGAAGATACCGCGCTGTCTTTGCCGGCATATACAAACGACTGAGCCGCACCGGCGATACCTATACCGGTGGGCGCCACCTCGGTTTTAAATACCGGGTGCTCTGTCGCGCCGAAGGTGTAGCTGAGCGTGCCGCCGGTGAGCGGCGATGTGAGCATTTCTGCCGGCTCCGCGCTGACGGGCGTATCTTTACCTGTCCATTCCGCCACGGCGCGTGTGACTTTCTCGGCCGTTTTTTCCGCCAGCTGGGTAAAATCGGTCTGCTCGCCGATAAGATAAGCGATCTTCTCTGTCACCTTCCCGCTGAACTCGCCGCCGCTTATCTTCAGTACGGTGACCAGTATCAGTATGATCAC
>CAZIQU010000030.1:3303-4084 GCA_964541445.1 uncultured Lachnospiraceae bacterium
TATCGCCGCTGAAACGTTTCGGCGCCGGTGCCGCCTTGCCCGTGCTGCCGCCGCGCATTTTCAGCTCAAATCTCCCCCTGTTGTTTTTCATCGTCCACCTCCCGCTTGACCGCCGTAAACTTAAGCTTCTCACCTAAAGATATGCGCCTGCTGCCGCATTTATACAAAAGCGCGTGTAAATAGGCTGATATGATGCGGCCTGAAAATACGCCATCAAGCGCAAAATCATTGACTTAAATTTGCTCAGCGATTAAAATAAAGTGTTACAGGAGCATGAGTATGTATTACGATTATAAAAAGATAGAAAAAAAGTGGCAGTCCAAGTGGGACGAGCTGAAAGTTTATGATGCCAAGGAGGACAGGAGCAAGCCCAAGTTTTACGCTCTGGTGGAATTTCCCTATCCCTCCGGTCAGGGTCTGCATGTGGGGCATCCGCGCCCCTATACGGCGCTTGATATTATCTCCCGCATGAAACGGCTGCAGGGCTTTAATGTGCTGTTCCCCATGGGGTGGGACGCTTTCGGTCTGCCCACGGAAAACTACGCCATCAAAACAGGTATCCATCCGAAGATCGTTACCGAAAACAATATAGCTCATTTTAAAAAGCAGCTCAGAAGTTTGGGTTATTCTTTCTCATGGAACCGTGAGGTTAATACCACCGATCCCGATTATTACAAATGGACGCAGTGGATATTCATACAGCTTTTCAACCGCGGACTGGCTTACAAAAAGGAATTCCCCATAAATTTCTGTACCAGCTGCAAGGTCGGTCTTGCCAATG
>CAZIQU010000030.1:4094-10643 GCA_964541445.1 uncultured Lachnospiraceae bacterium
AAGTGGTGAACGGCCGCTGCGAGCGCTGCGGCGGCGAGGTTGTGCGCAAGGTGAAAAATCAGTGGATGCTGAAGATTACCGAATACGCGCAGCGGCTGATCGACGACCTTGATACGGTAGATTATATCGACCGCGTTAAAACCAGCCAGATAAACTGGATAGGCCGCAGTGAAGGTGCGGAAATCGACTTTCCGTTGGACGGGCTCGATGACAGTCTGCGCGTTTACACGACGCGGCCCGATACCATTTACGGTGCTACCTATATGGTGATCTCGCCGGAGCACCCGCTGATCGATAAATACGCCGGCATTATCGATAATATTAAGGAAATAAACGAGTACCGCGAGGAATGTGCCAAAAAGAGCGATTTCGAGCGCACAGAAATGGCCAAGGACAAGACCGGCGTGCGGCTTGAGGGTCTGAACGCCGTAAACCCGATAAGCGGCAAGCTCATACCGGTATTTATCTCCGACTATGTTTTGATGACCTACGGTACCGGCGCCATAATGGCGGTACCGGCGCACGATGACCGCGACTATGCTTTCGCGAAAAAATTCGCCTTGCCCATAGTGGAGGTAATATCCGGCGGTGATATATCCGCGGCGGCCTATACCGATAATACCAATGGCGTTGCCGTCAACTCGCCGCTCATTAACGGACTGAAGGGCAAAGCGGCCATAGATAAGATGATCGACATTATCGAGGAAAAAGGCGTCGGCAGCCGCAAAGTCAATTTCAAGCTGCGCGACTGGGTATTCTCACGCCAGCGCTACTGGGGCGAGCCGATCCCCTTGGTATATTGCGAGAAATGCGGCTGGGTACCTATTCCCGAGGATGAACTGCCCCTGAAGCTGCCGGAAGTAAAGAATTACCTGCCTACCGACAACGGTGAATCACCGCTGGCCAATATGCCCGAGTGGTACAACACCGTTTGTCCGCATTGCGGCGGTCCCGCCAAGCGCGAGACCGATACCATGCCGCAGTGGGCCGGTTCGAGCTGGTACTATTTAAGGTACACCGACAGTCATAACGACAAGGCGCTGGCAAGCAAAGAGGCTCTCGATTATTGGATGCCGGTAGACTGGTATAACGGCGGTATGGAGCATACCACCTTGCACCTGCTATATTCGCGCTTCTGGCACAAGTTCCTTTATGATATCGGCGTGGTAAATACCTCTGAGCCTTACGCCAGACGCACCTCGCACGGCATGATACTGGGCGAAAACAACGAGAAGATGAGCAAATCGCGCGGCAATGTGGTCAACCCCGATGAGGTTGTCGCCGCCTACGGCGCCGATACGCTGCGCACCTATGAGATGTTTATCGGCGACTTTGAAAAAGCCGCACCATGGAGCGAAAACGGCGTTAAGGGCTGCAAGCGTTTTCTCGATCGCGCTTTTAAGCTGCCGGAGATGATGAAAGAGGGCAGGGGCTATACGCCGGAGCTGGAGACCGCTATTCATCAAACGATTAAAAAAGTTACCGAAGACACCCTGCAGATGAAGTTCAATACCGCTATTGCGGCTATGATGAAGCTGCTGAACAGCTACTATGACGCGGGAAGCCTCACTAAAGATGATATAGAGGTGTTTGCCGTGCTGCTGTATCCCACCGCGCCGCATATTGCCGAGGAAATAAACGAGCGCATCGGCAACAGCGTACCCGTTTGCCTGAGCAGCTGGCCGCAGTGCGACGAAGCCAAGACACTGGAGGATACCGTGGAGCTGCCCGTGACCGTGAACGGCAAGGTGCGCGCCAAGGTTACCGTGCCGCGGGACGCCGATGAGGCCGCCGTAAAGGCAGCGCTGGCCGGTGAGGAGGCTTACCGGCGCGCCGTAGAGGGCAAGAGCGTCGTGAAGGCCGTATTCGTACCCGGGCGCATTTACAATATAGTGGTAAAATGATAAAAAACAAACGGAAAGCGGGTGCGGCACATATTTGCCTCGCCCGTTTGCTTAAAAATGGTAAAAAATAAGAGAAGTTTACGGCGCGCGGCGGTGATATTATGTGTGGCCGCGCTGTGTTTGAGCCTTGCGGGCTGCGGCAATGACGCCGAGAAAACGGTAAAAGAGTTTTTTGCCGCGCTGAACAGCGGTGACTACCGACAGGCCGGGCGCCTTGTGGGTGATGAAAATTACTACGCGGCGGCGACGGAGCCTGATGACGGCGAGCTGACCTATTACGAGAAGCTTGACGCCGAGCTTTTTATCGGCACGGTATTTGCCAATGTGAGCGTGAAGCTCAGCGGCAGCGAAAAACAGGCTGGCGGCATCTGGCTGGTATACGGCACTGTTTCGGCTTACGACACCGCCGAGATGGACGCTTTTTTGCAGGCGGAGACACAGAAGATAATGACGGGAGACGACTATCTGGCGGCTGATGATACGCAAAAGTATGTGCTGCTCTGCCGAAGCCTGCCCGATATATACGCGGCGATGACCGCCGCGCTGACCGAAAAAGAGACTGAGACCGCCTTTACCGTTAAGACGGACGCCGGCGGCGCTATGTATATAGTACCCGGCGCGGAGCTGGCAAAAGCGCTCAGCGGAGGAGGAACAGAGGAATGACACTTAATATAGGCGCGCACATGTCGGTCGCGGCCGGATATGTTAAAGCCGCGGAGGAAACGGTTGCGCTCGGCGGCAATACCTTTCAATTTTTTACGCGCAACCCGCGGGGCGGCGCGGCGCGGGCGGTGAATGAGCCCGATATCGCCGCGTTGGCGGAATTTATGAAGGTAAACGGCTTCGCGCCGCTGCTGGCGCACGCCCCTTACACCATAAATATGGCCAGCGACAGCGAGGATACCCGCCGCGGCGCGAATGAGCTTATCGCCGCCGATTTGGCACTGATGGAAAAGCTGCCCTGCTTTTTGTATAATATCCACCCCGGCAGCCGCAAAACGAACAGCGTTGAAACGGCGCTGGAATATATCGCCGCGGCTGTCAACGGCGCGCTTAAACCGGAGACGACCACCTGTTTTCTTTTTGAGACCATGAGCGGCAAAGGCTCGGAGATGGGCGCTTCCTTTGAGGAGATACGCGAAATGCTCGACCGCAGTGAGCTTAAGGATAAAACTGGTGTATGCCTTGATACATGCCATGTCTACTGTGCCGGTTACGACATTAAAAACGATTTGGACGGCGTGCTGACACATTTTGACAAGGTGATCGGTCTGGATAAGCTTAAAGCCATACATCTCAATGATACCGCCAACGCCTTCGGCACCCGCAAGGATCGCCACGCAAAAATCGGCGCGGGCGAGCTGGGGCTTGAAGCCATTGTGCGGGTAGTAAACCATCCGGCGCTCGCGGGGCGGCCTTTTCTGCTGGAAACGCCCAACGAGTCGTCGGGCTATGCCGAAGAGATAAAGCTGCTGAAAGACCGCTGCCAACTTTAAAAAAATAAGTTTATTTATGATTTTTATCAGCGCAATCGGCAGCAAAGGTTATAATCGTAAAAAAAATCGGCATTTTACTTAATTATATTTGCGTAAACAGGCCTTTTCGGTTAATTTTTGCTTGCCAATAAGACCGACTGATGATAGAATATAAGGAAATTTACCCGTGAAAAAATTTACAGCGGTTTTTCTGGCGCTGCTGATGCTGGCCGCTGCCGGATGTGCCCGAAAGAAAACCTATCGCAACGATGAGCTCGGTTTGAGCTTTGAGCTGCCCGCCGGGGAAGATGTGACGGACAGCGGCGGCATACTGATATTCGATCTCGATGAAAAGATCAGAGCGGTGATAATCGTTGAGGACGCGACGCCGTTTATCGGTGCGGATTTTGCCTCCAGTAATCCTACGGACGATTTGGATCTGACCGGCGGCGCTTTTGATACCAACTACAATAACCCCGTTTACGATCGGCAGTTTTTCGAGTATATACTCTCCGGGTCGGAACGAAGCTACTCGGTGGGCGGCATAACACAGGCTGAATTTGCCGGATACGCGGCCATAACCGCCGGGTTTACCTCGGAAAGGGACGATGTAAACGGCTATATGTATTTACTGATAGAGCATAATCTCTGCTATGTGATATGTATATACGTTGAGGACGCGGTAACGCAGCTGCATAATTACGGGCAGCAGCTTGACGATTTTGAGGATTCATTTACGATCTTCACCGAAGAAAAGTAAGGAGGAGCAGCAATGGTACATTTTATTCCCTTTAAAGCACTGCGGCCGGCGGCGGCTTATGCCGACAGAGTATGCTGTCTTCCTTATGATGTGCTTACTGCCGCGGAGGCGCAGAAGCTTCACGATGAAGATGAGCTTTCCTTCGTGAGAGTTATTCGCTCGGAGACCGATATGCCCAAGACGCAGGATGTATATGCTTCGCCGGTATATGACCGGGCCGCGGCGAACCTGAAAAAGATGGAAGATGACGGGGTTCTCGTCAGCGACGAAAAGCCCTGCTATTACATATACCGCGAGACTGACGGTGAACGAGCGCAGACCGGCATAGTGGGTATTGCCGCGGTTGACGATTATAAAGATAATTACATACGCCGTCACGAGCTGACGCTGCCGGAAAAAGAGACCGACCGGCTCAATCATTTTATCGCCTGCGGCGCGCATACCGAACCGGTTTTTTTGATGATAAAGCCGGACGACGCCCTACGCTGGATGATCGCGAAGATAACGGCAGACAAAAAACCCGAATACGATTTTACCGACGCTTACGGCATCGGCCAACAGCTGTGGGCGGTGAACGACGAAGATGAAATTGAGAGCCTGATGCTCATACTCAACGGGCACGAGCTTTTTTACATAGCCGACGGGCATCACCGTACCGCTTCGGCGGCGCGGGTGGCCGACGCGCTGGATATCGCCGGCGACACGCAGGCGGAGTTTTACGATTATTTCATGGCGGCGGTATTCCCGGCTGACGAGCTGCATATACTCGATTACAACAGATTGCTCACCGATTTCGGCGAAATGACGGAGGCGGAATTTCTCGCCGCCCTCGAAAGCAGCTTTGAGGTTACACCCTGTGAGGAGCAGCATCACCCGACGGAAAAACATTCATTTACCATGTACACAAACGGCAAATGGTATAAGCTCTTTGCCCGGCCGGAAAGCTATGACGGCGAAGATCCGGCCGCTTCCATAGATGCAGCCATACTGCAAAAAAACGTTTTCTCGGCAATATTTGACATAAAAGATCCCGCGACATCGGCAAGGCTGAAATTCATCGGCGGGATCAGGGGTTACGCGCCTCTGAAGGAGGCGGTCGACAGCGGCTCTAGTAAGGCAGCTTTCATGCTCTTTCCGGTCGGTTATACGGATATCATGGGGGTTGCCGATAAAAAAATGATAATGCCGCCTAAATCGACCTGGTTTGAGCCGAAGCTCAGAAGCGGCCTGTTTATCCACAAATTCAAATAAAAGAAAACGGAGAAAATTTAAATGCATACAAAACTGTTTATTCCCGGCCCTACCGAAGTGAGAGCCGATGTACTGGAAAAGATGGCCACCCCGATGATCGGGCACCGCACCAAGGCGGCGAGCGCCTTACAGAGAAACATCAGCGACAACGCCCGCAAGCTCTTTTATACCCAAAACGAAATATTGCTTTCCACCAGCTCTGGCACCGGTTTGATGGAGGGAGCTATACGCTGCGGCACGAAAAAACGCGCGGCGGTATTTTCGGTAGGTTCCTTCGGCAAACGCTGGTATGAGCTGGCAGTAAACAATAATGTTCCGGCCGATCTGTTCGCTGTCGAAGACGGCAAGCATACCGATCCGAAATTCGTTGACGAGATACTGGCTTCCGGCAAATACGATTTGATAACCGTAACGCACAATGAGACCAGCTCCGGTCTGACCAACCCGTGCGCTGAGATCGGCGAGATCTTAAAGGCCAAATACCCTGAGGTGGTCTACTGCATAGACACCGTATCCTCCGCCGGCGGCGTAAAGATAGAAACAGATAAATGGGGCGTGGATATCGCCGTGACATCTACCCAGAAATGTATCGGGCTGCCCCCGGGAATGAGCATCTGCACCTTTTCGCCGAAGGCCGTTGAAAGAGCCAAAACGGTAGAACACCGCGGCTATTACCTCGATCTTCTGCAGCTGTACAATACCATACAGAAAAAGGATTATCAGTATCCTTCCACGCCGAGCCTTTCGCACATGTTCGCGCTCGACTATCAGCTTGATTACATCATCAACAAAGAGGGGTTGGAAAACCGCTTTGCCCGTCATAAGCAAATGGCCGATACCGTCCGCGCCTGGGCGAAAAAGAATTTTGCCATATTCCCCGAGGAGGAATACGCCTCCGACACCGTCACCTGCGTGAAGAACACCCGCGATATCGATGTAGCGGCTCTGCGCAAGGAGCTCAACGCCCGCGGGCTGGAGATCTCCGACGGCTACGGCGACCTGAAGGGCAAGACCTTCCGCATCGCGCATATGGGTGATCTCACCGTGGCCGATGTTGAAGACCTGCTGAAAAATATTGACGAGATACTGGGGCTGTAAACGGCACCGCGTCGTCGCAATGTGCTCAACTCGTTGAATGCCTCCCTGCGGGAGGCATTGT
>CAZIQU010000031.1:0-4198 GCA_964541445.1 uncultured Lachnospiraceae bacterium
GCACTAAATAGTATTTTTTTTGACTCCTTGGCACTGCATTTGTACTTATAACGAATTTTAATCTTATTTAAATGCGATTTTTAGCGACTTTTTTTGCTGTTTTTATGTTTTTGATCACATTTTCCGCGCAGCGAGAAGCTCCCAAATTAAAACGCAGCTCGTCCAGCCCGGCAGCACCAAGCGCTTTGAGATTTTCTTCGTTTGCCAGCGTGCCGTTTGTGTAAAGATGCTGGTATATTCCCGCATTGTGGAATGTTTTGATCACATCGTAATATTTTTCTATCTCCGTAAACGGTTCCAGGTATACATAGGCGACCCCCGAGGGATGCTTCTGCAATCTTAAGAGCGTTTCTATGTCATCCTCGCGGTAGCGGCAGCCGCCGATCTCCCACAGTCTGTCGCCGATAGGCGGCTGTTTGTCCAGCTGACCGCAGTTGTAGCAAAACGGGCAGCTGAGATTACAGCGGTTTGTCTTTCTGATGGCGCTGAGTCCGCTTCCGCTCAGACATGAACGGCAGCCCTGCGGAAACTTTTCATCCGGCCCGACGTAATATGTTCTTCCGTCAAAGGTTTTCAGGCCTTTTATCTCACTCAGGATGAGCCCGTTTTGATGCTCGACGGCATCTTCTATCTGCTCCAAAACGGCGTAAAAAATTTCCTGCTGGCGCGGCATAATCTCTTCTTCATCGGGAAGGGAAGCGAAAAATTTAAACCAGGCCAAAGCCTCTTTTTTTGAAATCTTCATATCTTATGTAGGCGGCAATGCCGCCATGTCCTTTCATCGCAATAGATATAATAATTATATATGCCGTCGGGTGCGCAGACAAGGGAGGGCGAGCAAAATATCTTTTGCCGTAAAAAGTGTTCATGCAATACGGCGGCGAAAAATAACGATGAAAAAAAAGCAAAGAGCCGATAAGGCTCTTTGCTGCATCTTTATGCTTGAGTTTATTTATAGATACTTTTCAATCACTTTGAGCTTGTCGGCGGATATCTCCGGCGCCTGATAGTTCTCGATGCGCTGCTTGACCGCGTCGGCAGCCTTTTCTTTTACGCTGCGTCCGTCCTCGGTCTGCCATGTGTTGTAGTCTTCTTTAACGAATATATCCGGCACGAAATGCTCCCTGCGGTATTCCTTCGGCGTTCTGCCTTTAAGAAAGTTGCCTCTGGGGCCTACCGCATTTATCTCTGCGGTGTAATCCTTGCTTTTGTCTATTGCTATGCCTTCGTAGAGACGTTTCAGCATCTTTATAAGCTGTTCGTCTACGACGTATTTTTCAAGCGAAGTCACATTAAAGCCGCTGAGCATGCCGGCAGAAAAATAAACCAGGTCAACATCGCTGAGTACGCCGCTCATCAAAGTTATGGCCGATTCGACACCGGCCTGATAATCTATATCGATGGCGTCGTTGAGCGCTCCGGAAGCGCGGAAGGGCATATGGTAGTATTTGGCCATTGCTGCCGTCGCCAAAGAGATAAGAGCTGTCTCGCTTGAACCGAGTGCCATGGAAATCTTTTTTAAATTGGTCGATGTCGAGGTGTTGCCGTAGAAGATAGGCAGCCCGGGTTTTAAAAACTGTATCAGGGCGATTGCCGCCAGCAGCTCGGCGTTGTTTTGAATGACGGTGCCTACTATTGAGGCTTCGCTCGTCAGCACCGGCAGCGAGCAGGTAGCCAGCTGGATAGGCTGATTTTTCTCGCAATAAACATACAGCGAGTCAAGGGCGTCTTTCACATACGCCAGCGGTGAAATAGGGCTTACACAGCCGACGAGTACATGTTTGTTTTCCACGCCGATAAATTGCGAGGCCATGTCTGTAAGGTCGCGCGCTATAACTCCTGAATCCGCACGCGCTGTTGAAAGCGCGGTTATCGACATGGGCATAGTGGTGTACTTCAACAGCGCGGCCATCATGCGGTAGGCGCGCACGTTTCTGTCTACATCGTAGGTGTCGCAAAGCAGCAGATGTGTCATATCAAGGCAGTCACTGCTCTGCACGAGCTTGCATATTTTTATATAATCGTCCATCAGCGCGAAGCGGAATTTGCTGTTTTCCATGATGTAGGGCGGGCTTCCCGCTGTTGCCATCGATTTGCTGCCGCAGCCCATTTTATAAAGGCTGCCGTCCGGCCTGTATATCTCAAACGAATCCACTACTGTTGCCAATGCTTCGTCAATGATCTCTTTTGTGAAGAAGACCGTATGGCCCTCCACTCTGGCGCCGTGTTTTTTGAAGACCTCCACAGCCCTGTCTTCGTCAAAAATGCAGCCGGCTTCCGCCAGAACCTTTATAGACTGCTCGTGAATAAATTCAATGTCGTCTTTGTTGAGAAATAAATTTTCCAGATTCATATTTTCCCCCTTTGATTTCCTCAGGCGGCTTTTTATAATGCCGCCTGAGTGTTAAAACCCTGCCGGAATGACATAATCGGTTTTATTTGTTTACTTATTGCCGGCAGCGGTCTGTTTATTGTTGTAAAGTCTTACGCAGTAGGCGCAAAGCATCGCCAGAACCGCACTGACCGCCAGAACGATGAATATGCGTGTATAGGCGCCGGCCGTGTCATAGGTATCGAGCCATTTACCGGCTATCGGTGATACGAACATATCGGGCACGAAGCCTATAACCGAAAGAATACCCGAAGCCGAACCGAATATGTTGGCAGGCACTTTGGTCTCCGTGAACATGGAGGAGGTAACGCCGTAAGCGCCGTTAAGGAAGAACGACAGCACGATTATGAGAATAACTGCCGGAATGATAAAGCCGGCTTCTTTCGGCGCGAGCCCTAAGACCAGCAGGCAGACTCCGGTGATAATGGTGCAGACAATAATGGTTTTTGACGGGCTTTTCTTTGTCGCGATCCCGCCGATGATGGGAGAGGAGAAAAGGCTTGTGCCGTATGTCCTTATTGTGCCGACAACAGAGGCTATAACCGCGGTAGCGCCGATTGCCGTAAGGAAAGACACCGTATAGGCAAGCGATGTGTAAACGGTATATACAAAGAACATGCACAGAGTGGTGAGCCATACGCCGGGATGCTTGAAAGCGGCAATGACCTCGTCGAAATTGAACTTTTTCTTTTCGGTAACGATCTCATTCTCGAATCTCGGAATGAAGATAAATGACAGCACTGCGAATATCGCGTTGATTGCCGCGTAAAATACCAGTACCGCGTTGAATCCCGAAGCTGCATCGGCAAACTTCTGGAACAGGGCGATTGAAACAAAGCTTACCACCAATCCGACGATGCCTACGACTCCGTAGGAAATGCCGATGTTTGTGGAATAATTTTTTTCGGTACTTACGAGTCTGATTGCCTTGTAACGGATTCCCCAGAATATAAACGTTGTGCAGAGCCCGAAAAGCAGGAATATGATCTTAAGTTCCGCATAGCTGGGCAGCGTGGAATACCAGAATGTCAATGCTGCGCTCATAGCGAAGCCGAGAGTAGCCAGGTATTTTACGCGTACCTTATCGGCCAATACTCCCCCCGGGAAATAGGCGATGGTAGCGGTAGTGCCGTAAAGCCCGTACAAAACACCGAGCTGCGAGTTGGTGATCTTAAGTCCCTCGATTACCTGGTCGTAGAATGTGTACCGCGCCAAAAATGTCAGGTACACGATGTAGGCCCCGCAGCTTATGATGGCTACTGTTGCCCATTTGGTAAAGCTGCTGATTGATTCCGCTGTTTCTAATTTTTTATTCATAAATTCCTCCTAAATGTGTAGAGCTGAGTTTCCGGCAAACTGTACTACACAAGTCTATAGCAATATTATCATCGACGATCGTATCTGTCAATATAAAAGTAAAAAAAATAAAACAGAAATATATCATGTATATTACAGAACGGTCTTTATCTGTCAATACGGCGTTTAATAGTATGTCTGACTGATTGTGTTATATACAGATTATGCTATTGTTATATTTTTCCATTTTGGGGCATTGACATATTTGCCTGCAATGTTATAATTTAAGAAAGAATAAATTCAAAAGTCCGGCGGCACGCTGTGCGCTCACATTTACGGGAGGTTCTTTTGATCGAATATAAAAATGTAATTAAGGCTTACGGTGAAAAGACTATAGTAAACGATGTTTCTTTTACGGCCGAAAGCGGAGAATTTGTCGTGATCATCGGTCCGTCGGGATGCGGCAAGACTACTACTGTAAAAATGCTCAACCGGCTTACTGATCTGACC
>CAZIQU010000031.1:4208-9238 GCA_964541445.1 uncultured Lachnospiraceae bacterium
GGAAATATCCTCATCGACGGCAAAAACATTGAGGACTTTGACCTTGTTGCCTTGCGCACCGGTATCGGCTATGTAATCCAGGAGATCGGGCTTTTCCCGAATATGACTATAGAAGAGAATATTTCGGTAGTACCCTCGCTGAAGAAGTGGAGCAAGGAACAGATTGTCGAGCGAGTCAAGGAGCTTATGCTCATGGTAGGCATGCCCTACGACGAGTACGCGCGTAAATATCCGAAGCAGCTCTCCGGCGGCCAGCAGCAGCGTGTCGGCGTTTTGCGGGCGCTCGCGGCCCGCCCGCCGATAATAATTATGGATGAACCGTTCGGCGCGCTTGATCCCATTACGAGGGAAGTATTGCAGAATGAGGTAAAAAAAATACAGCGCGAACTGAAAATAACCGTGCTGTTTATAACGCATGATATGCGTGAGGCCGTTAAAATGGCGGATAAAATCATTTTTATGAATGACGGCTGCGTGCTGCAGCAGGCGCCGCCGCCGGAAATGCTGGCGCATCCGGCCGACCGGATCGTCGCCGATTTTATGTCTATGCAGGAAGTGTCCGCCGAAAATATACCGCTTAAAGCGGGCGACATCATGCGCCGTACGACCGCCGGCAAAGACGCCGCAGAAGGAGTTGCCGTCGATTTTTCTTGCGGTATCGATGACATCTACAAAAAATATCTTTCCTCCGGTGCCGAGCGCGTTTTTGTTGCCGACGGAGAAAAAATAGTAGGTGAGATTACGATGGACAGCATGCTGGCTGCCCTGGCAGCCGGAAAGAAGGCCTGATATGGGCGCTTTTTTAGATAAGTACGGGCAGGCGATAATAACGGCCGTAGGGCAGCATATTTTTTATGTGCTCGTCAGCGTCAGTGCCGCGTCGATAATTGCCGTGATATTAGGCGTGCTGCTTTCGCGTATTCCGTCAAAGTCAAAATTTTTTCTTCCTTTTTTGGGCATGTTCCAGACCATACCCGGTATTGTCTTTATCGGTATTCTGATGATGTATATAGGTATGCGACCGCTTACGGTCGTTGTGGCTCTGACTGTATACGCTGTTTTCCCGATTTTGAAAAACACTTACGCCGGGCTTATCGGCGTAAATAAAAGCTATATTGAAGTGGCAAAAGGGTGCGGCATGAATCCGCGTCAAATCTTATTTCGCGTGGAACTGCCCATGTCGCTGCCTTCAATTTTCTCCGGCATACGCATGTCGCTCATATATACTGTGAGCTGGGCGGTTTTAGCTGCGATGATAGGGCAGGGCGGTCTGGGTGAATTTATTTACCGCGGTATTGACGCGAATGTGAAGGAATACATCATCATCGGTTCCGTGCCGACGGCTTTGCTGGCATTCGCCTTTCGTGCCGCCATAGACAGGCTGGAAAAGCTTTGCGTGCCGGCCGGACTGCGAGGTGATGAATAATGACTTTTAAAATGATCGCTCAGCATCTTTATCTTGTGTTCACCTCATGCCTGTTTTCTGTTGCCATCGGTATTCCTCTGGGCATAATTGCCTACTACCACCGCAGGCTCGGCAGATTTATTCTGAATATGGTAGATCTGATCCAGACAGTACCGATTCTTGCGGTGATGGGTCTCTTGATGATTTGGCTGGGGGCAAATTCTATCACGGTGATCGTGGCCCTCACAGTATATTTGCTGCTGCCGATAGTGCGCAATACCCATACCGGTCTTGCCGGAGTCAACCCGGCTCTTAAGGAAACTGCCGATGCTATGGGGATGACGCGCCGGCAAAAGCTTCTGCGTGTGGAATTTCCGCTCGCTGTACCTTTTATCGTTACCGGAATTCACATTGCTGTGGTCACGGCCATCGGCGTGGCGGTTTTCGGCACATTTGTCGGCGGCGGCGGGCTCGGCAGCATTTTATACAGGGGTATACGCATTCAGAATATTTCCATGATACTGGAGGGCACGCTGGCACTAATCGCCATGTCGGTTTTGTTTGACACCGTATTGGGTTATCTGGAAAAGAAAGTTTTCGGGAGGTACACTAATGAAATATCGCAGTAAGATATTATCGGCTCTGCTTGTTATTTTTCTGGTTTTTTCCTCGGCAGGCTGCGGCAGCAGCGGCCGAAGCGTAACTGTTATCGACGGGGATTTCGCCGAGATGAAGATCTTTACGCAGATAGCCAAGATCATGATCGAAGACCGCACGGATATAAAAGTAAAGGTGCAGGATTCAATGGCGAGCGGTCTCGCTTTCGAGCAGATCAAAAACGGTTCGATGGATATTTACATGACATACGACGGTTCGCTGCTTACTGCCTATTTGGGCAGAGATCCCGAAGATGTACCGTCCGGTTATTCCGTATATGAGTATGCGGACGAGCTTGGCCGGGAAGAGGCCAACGTAATGCTTTTGGGCAAACTCGGCCACCAAAATACTTATGTGCTGGCCGTCAGAAAAGACACCGCCGAGCAGTATGCACTCAATACGGTAAGTGATTTAATTCCCGTGGCCGGCGAGCTCGCGTTTGCCGCCGAACACGAGTTTTTTGATGAAGGCTCCAAGCATTACGATGCATTCGTGAATTATTACGGTCTTAATTTCAAAAACAGCAACACCATAGACCGTGGGCTTAAATACGCGGCGATAGCTGCCGGCAATATGGATGTGACCATAGTTTACTCGACTGACGGCCTGAATAAAAAGTTTGAGCTGGTGACCCTGGAAGATGATAGGCATTTTTTCCCGGAATATAACGGCGCTTATTTGGCGCGCGCCGATCTGTATGACGATTATCCGGAGCTTGAGGCCGTGTTTGCCGAGCTGGCCGGAAAATTCAACAATGAGATCTGCGCGGAGCTGAATTATGAAGTCGATGTGGAAAACCGGGATCCGTACGAGGTCGCTTATGAATTTCTGACAGAATCGGGTCTGATAGAAAAAAATTGATTTTTTAATCGCGCCGGCTTGTTATATAATTAAAATTAAAGCGGATTGGTATGTAAAATGATAAATATGCTTGTGACTGCTATGGAAGAACTCGACGAGGAGCATACCGTCAAAATAGTCAAAAGGTGTCTGGCTGCCGGTCTTACCCACGATCAAATATGGCGCGGGTTGAATGAGGGCTTGACAAAAGTAGGCGACCGCTATGAAAAAGGCGATTACACTATTACCGATCTTATGGTGGCCGGAATAATTTTCGAGCATATTGTGGAAATGATGCCGGAGGCTGCCATGTCGTGCGAGGATATGCCGGCGCTCGGCCGAAAGATTATTCTCGGCACAGTCGAGGGCGATATGCATGATATCGGCAAATCAATTTTTAAGGGCGCTGTTTCCGCCGCCGGCTTTACCGTGATTGATTTGGGCATTGACGTTAAGGCAGAAGCGTTTTACAATGCCGCGCTCGAGCATGAAGCCGCCATTGTCGGCATCAGCGCCATACTGACGGAATCAATTCCCTATGTTAAGGAGACAGTCGATATATTTACCGAAAAACGACTGCGTGAAAAAGTTAAAATAATACTCGGCGGCTGCATTGCCAATAAAACGGTAAGCGACTTTGTCGGCGCCGATGCTTATACCAGAAACGCACTTAAGGGCGTAGAAATTTGCAAGTCATGGATATAACGGCATGGAACAAAAGGACATAAAATATCTGAAGATAGCGGAGCTGATCAAACTGAAGATTCTCAACCGCATATACGAGCCTCACGATCTTCTCCCGTCGGAGAATACGCCGTCAGCCGTATGACTATCCGTAAATCTATCGAAACGCTTATTGCCGAGGGCTATCTTTATTCCTCACCAGGCAAAGGTACTTTTGTAAAGGAATATTCCACCAATAAGTACAATATTGATTTTTCGGTATCGAAGGTTGTCAGGGGCGGCTTTACCGAGACAAAGCTTATTCAGGCGGCAATAATCAAGCCTACCATCGATTTGGTATATAAGCTGAATGTCTCACCCAAGGAGAAGATAGTCAGTATTTCGTGGCTATTGTATGACGGCGATGAGGCTGTGGCGCTTGATGAGAAATTTGTCACCTATTTCCCGGGGATGAGTCTGGAGGAGGACAGCTTTGTTTTCAATGATATGACGGATATCGTTTCACGCGACAATTATATTTACGGTTTCAGCGAGGTTGTGGAAATAAAAGGTATAATGCCTAATGAAAGCGTCAGGCACTACTTTGATGAAATCAACCAGCCGGTCGGCTTTATGATGATGTTTGAGGAACTTCTTTACGACAGCGATCATATCGCCATGGGGTATGAAAAGCTTTTTGTAAAGAGCGAGCGCTGCTTTTTAAGCGGTTTCTCAAAGCTTTGAGAGAGTCGGGAGCATAGATGAAAACATATCAAAATATCATGGAAGATATCCGTTTTAAGATCGAATCCGGGGTTTACGGTCAGAATGAGCAGCTGCCGTCATTGCGCAAGCTGGCCGGTATTTACGATGCTACACCGGTGACCATCAAAAAAAGTTTGGCTATACTCGAGGAAAAAGGCTATATCTATGTTATAGACCGTAAAGGCTTTTTTGTAAATGTACCGAATTATAAAAACTACACCATGATCTTTCAGGAACAGAAGAGCCTGAATGAATACAACCGCACCGAGCTTTGCGACATAGCCTATATAGATCCGCTTAAAGTCTCAGAGTACTTTCAGATGCCGCTGCCGCAAAATATCAAGTGCATAAAGATGTGCCGTAAGTTTTATAACAAGCTTTTGCCGGTAGGCATAGATTATAAATACCTGATTGTATCCTCGCGGGGGAGCTTCGGCGTAAATAACCCGGAGAGCTTCCGCAACATGATGGATCTGGTAATAAACAACTACGATATCAGCAAGGCTCTCACTGTTTCGGTTATGCCGGATAATTCGGAATTTCGTCAGGCGTTTTTTTTGGAAGAGGACGACCCTGTGTACGATATACGTACGGTCTATACGGCTGTGGATTCGCGCATTGTGGCGCTTTCCGCCACATTTATTCCCTGTGAGGATTTGCAGCTGCGCATGGAATATTGATTTTTCGACAACAGTCATGC